>CAZJCO010000032.1:0-14646 GCA_964544375.1 uncultured Myxococcales bacterium | reverse complement strand
AGACGCTCGTCTGCGCGCGCCCCGCCCCTGCTCTCACAGGCTCGCCGGCAGTCGCGCGTGGATCGCCTCTTCGAGCCGGTCGCGCAGCGGCCCGGCGTCGAGGGAAGCGAGTACTTCGTTGGCAAAACCATAGGTGAGCAAGACGCGCGCTTCGGCCTCGTCGATGCCGCGTTGGCGCATGTAGAACAGCATCTCGGAGTCGAGCTGACCGACCGTCGCGCCGTGGCTGCAACGCACATCATCGGCGTAGATTTCCAGCTCGGGCCGCGTCTCGACCAAGGCCTGCGCGGAAAGCAACAGGTTGCGATTGGTCTGATCGGCGCTTACGCCCTGCGTTCCGTCACGCACCAGGACCTTGCCGGTGAACACACCGCGCGCGCGATCACCGCAGACTTCTTTGTAGAGTTGATGACTCGTGCTGCGCGAGGCCGCGTGGTCGACCGAAGTGAAGAAGTCCGCATGCTGCTCTCCAAAGGCCAAGGCGAGACCGGCGAGCCGGCATTCGGCGCCTTCGTCGGCGAGCGTCACGTGGACCTCGCTACGCGCCAGCGCTCCGCCGAAGGAAAAAGCGCGGCAGTCGAGCGCGCCGCCTTGGCCGATCGACGCCTCGAGGCGGTGCAGATGATAGGCCGATTCGGGTTCCGCCTGGACCTTGGTGTAGCCGAGCCTTGCGCCCCGCCCCACCTCGATATCGGTTGCCGCGTCCGTCAGATAGACCGCGCCGGCATCGCCGCGGGAGTGCTCGACCACCGAGGCCGAGCTTCTCTCTCCCGCGACGATTAGCGTGCGCGGCAGGCAGGCGGCGTCGGCGCCCCGTGGAGCGCCGTGGAAAAGAAGGTGGATCGGCCGGCGAATCTCGGCGCCCGCATCGACGACGATTGCTGCGCCGTCTTCGAACAGGGCGGCGTTGAGCGCGGCGAAGCCGTGCGCCGCTCCTTCGAGCCCGCGCCCGAGTCGTTCGACCGCCGCTTGCCGCCGGGGGTCCTTACCTGCACAAAGTTCACCGAGCGAACCGGCCCAAAGCCCCGCGGGCAGGTGCTCGACGCGCGAGAGGTCGGCGACAAAGCGGCCGGCGGCAAAAACCAACAAAGGGCTGGCCTCGTCCAGGCCGAGCGAGGCGATTTCGGCCTGCATGCGCGCGCGCTCCCAGTCGCCGGCTCCTGCGCCGGCAACGAACGGACTGCGCAGCAGCGGAGCGACGTTCGTGAACTTCCACTCGTCGTCGCGCACGCTCGGAAACCCAATTTCCGAGAGTCGGGCGATGGCCGCTCTGCGTAGGGTGCCGAGACGACCATCGCCCGCGAGCGGCAGTCGGGGGGAACGCCGCTCGAACTCAGAAAGGTAATGCCGGATCGCCTGCTCGCTGGCTGCTACCATCGTTCGCGCTTCTGCTCAGGCAGGAGAAGGCGCCTGCTCGCCGGCCTGCTCCTCGATCCAGCCGTATCCGTTGTCTTCGACTTCGCGCGCCAGCTCGGGACCGCCCGAAGCGACGATGCGACCGTGCGCCAACACGTGGGTCTGGTCGGGCACGATGTAGTCGAGTAGTCGCTGGTAGTGGGTAATCACGATCATCGACCGCTCGGGAGAACGCAAGGCGTTGACGCCGCCGGCGACCGTACGCAGGGCGTCGACGTCGAGGCCGGAGTCGGTCTCGTCGAGAATTGCCAGCCGTGGCTCGAGCATCGCCATCTGGAAAATCTCGTTGCGCTTCTTCTCACCGCCCGAAAAGCCTTCGTTGACCGAACGGTTGAGCAGCGCATCGCTCATCTCGACGAGCTTCATGCGCTTGCGCGCTAGCTCGAGGAAGTCGATCGCGTCGAGCTCGGTTTCTCCGCGCTCCTTGCGGATGGCGTTTACCGCCGCTTTCAAAAAGTAGGCCGTGCTGATGCCGGGAATTTCGACCGGATACTGAAACGAAAGGAAGATGCCGTTGCGCGCACGCTGCTCGGGCCGCAGCGCAAGAAGATTTTCGCCGTCGTAAAAAACCTCGCCGTCGGTCACCTCGTAGAGTTCGCGGCCGGCCAGAATCTGCGCCAGCGTGCTCTTGCCCGAGCCGTTGGGCCCCATGATGGCGTGCACTTGGCCGGCACCGACTTCCAAGTTGATGCCCCGAAGGATCGGTTTGCCTTCGACGCTGACGTGCAGATTTCGAATGGTTAGCATGGAATCGCTCATGTTCTCCGCGCCGGGCTCAGCCGACCGCCCCCTCGAGTGTCACGCCGAGCAGTTTTTGCGCCTCGACGGCGAACTCCATCGGCAGCTCCTTGAATACTTGTTTGCAAAACCCGTTGACGATCATCGAAACCGCGTCTTCCTCGCTCAAGCCGCGCTGTTGGCAATAGAAAATCTGGTCTTCGCCGATGCGCGAGGTCGACGCTTCGTGTTCGACCTGCGAGGAACGGTTACGTACGTCGATCGTCGGAAACGTATGCGCTCCGCAACGCTCGCCGAGCAGCAGCGAGTCGCATTGGGAATAGTTGCGCGCCCGCTCGGCACCCGGCGCCACGTGGACCAGACCGCGGTAACTGTTCTGGCTACGGCCGGCCGAGATACCTTTGGAGATGATCGTGCTGCTGGTGTCGCGGCCGAGATGGACCATCTTGGTGCCGGTGTCGGCCTGCTGCATGTTGTTCGTGACCGCCACCGAGTAGAACTCTCCGACCGACTCGTCGCCCTGCAAGATACAGCTCGGGTACTTCCAAGTAATCGCCGATCCGGTCTCCACCTGTGTCCAGGAGATCTTCGAGCGGCGGCCAGCGCACTTGCCCCGCTTGGTGACGAAGTTGTAGATGCCGCCCCTGCCTTCTTTGTCGCCGGGGTACCAGTTTTGCACGGTCGAGTATTTGATCTCGGCGCCTTCCAGCGCGACCAACTCGACGACCGCCGCGTGCAACTGGTTCTCGTCGCGCATCGGTGCGGTGCAGCCTTCGAGATAGCTCACGTAGGCGCCTTCGTCGGCGACCAGTAGCGTGCGCTCGAACTGTCCGACGTTGGCCGCGTTGATGCGGAAGTAGGTCGAAAGCTCCATCGGGCAACGGACGCCCTTGGGAACGTAGCAAAACGAACCGTCGCTGAAGACCGCCGAGTTCAGCGCGGCGTAGAAGTTGTCGGTGACCGGCACCACCGATCCGAGGTACTTCATCACCAGCTCGGGATGGTTCTGGACGGCGTCGCTGAAGGAGCAGAAGATCACACCGGCCTCTGCCAAGGTCTCTTTGAACGTCGTCGCAACCGAGACGCTGTCGAACACCGCATCGACCGCCACACCGGCGAGCATTTTCTGCTCGCCCAGCGGAATGCCCAGCTTGTCGAAGGTTTCGAGCAGTTCGGGATCGACCTCATCGAGGTTTTTCGGGCCTTCCTTCTTCTTTGGCGCCGCGTAGTAGCTGATCGCCTCGTAATCAAGCGGGTCGAAGCGTACGTGCGCCCAACGCGGCTCGCCTTTCTTGGCCTGCATCTCGCGCCAGGCGCGGTAGGCCTTGAGCCGCCACTCGAGCAGAAAATCGGGTTCGTTCTTCTTCGCCGAAATGAAGCGAACGATTTCCTCGCTCAGCCCGGGCGGTGCGACATCGCTTTCGATGTCGGTAACGAACCCCCACTTGTAATCCTCGCGCTCTTCGACGAGCGTCGACGCGTCGTCGTGCTTCATCGTCGGAGCTTTCCCTCTCCCGGCTCGCGCAAGTCCAGCGTACCCGCCGCCGGAGCGAGCGTATCGTCGGCGAGCCACATGAAAGTCTTCGATTCCTCACGCTGCAGGTCTTCGACGGTGATCGCCGAAAGCGCCGTACGCAGCAGGCCGCTGATGCTTCGCCAGGTGGCGCGGATCGCGCAGTCGGTCGTGTGCACGCAGTCTCGGAGCGAGCCGGGGTGCGAATCGCAGAAGGAATCGTGAAAAAACGGACCGCCCAGGACTTCGATTGCTTCCCACAGCGTGATGGCTGAAGGCACGCGCTTTAGGTGGTAGCCACCGGCCGCGCCGCGCGTGCTCGAGACAATCCCGCCGTTGCGCAGAATGCGCATCAGTTTGGCGACGTATTCCGGGCTGAGACCCTCGGCGTCGGCGATTTCCTGAATTCGTACCGGCTCCGACCCCTCGTGGCGGGCCAGCCGCGCCAGACAGCGCAGCCCATACTCTTCCTGGGCGGAAAGGTGCATGACTCAGAGTGTATAAGGAATCTATACGGATATGTCAATATTTATCCGACAAGCCGAATACCCTCGCAGTTACGACTACTTACGGTGGCTTCCGCGCGGCTAAGGCAGGCTCACCGGCCACACGGGATTCAGCCCGCCGGCGGCCAGAGCGCCGCCGAAGGCGACATGCGTACCGGGTAGAAAGTCCGCCCCGAGCATGAAGCCGTCGAGCAGGTAGAGCGTGCCGCTCATGCTGCCGAGCCCCTCGATGCCGAACTCGCTGATGTCGGCCAGGGTCGTCCCCACCGGCAGTTCGATGGCGGTGCGCGCGCGGCCGTCGTCGAACAGCGTCGGCAACACGCCGGAGCTCGGTTGGTTGTGATCGGAGCGGTAGCGCGTGCCGCTGGCAATCGCGTAGGCGCGCAACACGTTGCCGGCCACATCGATGTCGATGTCGTACTCGATGAACAGGTAGTTGCGCTGATCGCTGAGCTTTTTCTTTGCCGGGTTGGCGGTCAGCTCGACTTTCCCCTCTCGAATCATCTCCTTGGCCATCACGACGTAGGAGACGGGATCGAGGTCCATGCCCTGCTCGCGCGTCAGGCCCGTGTCATCGAACTCGAGCGGCGCCAGCGCGAAACGCAGCGTGGACTCACCGTCGTCGGCAATCAGGCCGTTTTCCGTATAGGTGCGAACGATCGGGTGGTTGTCGAAGAACGAGCCGGCGAAGGTCGCCAAGCTTCCGCTTTCGTCGGGGCGGTAACGCACGTCCAGCAACGCGCCGGCATCGCTGACATCGACCTCGACAATGTTTTCGATGTCGGTGGTGCGGCCGTACTGCGTCATCAGATTGTCGGGGAAGTTGCCGGTGCCGCCGTCCTCGTTGCTCCAGATCATGACGTAGCGATACGTCATCATGCCCGTTCCCGGCGAGGCCTTGACGTACATCACCAGCGGTACGTCGCTCACCGCATTGCCCGGATGACTGGCAATCGGGTTGAGCTTCGTGTCGATGCCGAGCAGCATCGGCGCAAAACGCAGCGGGTCGTAGCTCGGATCGCCGGCCGGCAGCGTTTCGGCAAGCGCCGTCGCCTCGACGAGCACGGCGGAGGTCTTGGCCGGGCTGAGTTTCTTGTTGTGGCGAAGGCCGATCAAATGCGGGCCGGCGCTCACCGAACCGAGCATCATGCGGTAGTCGGTGGGAACCTGACCGTTGTAGACGACGATCTGCCCGAGCGGCACGCCGTCGACGTCGTAGTCGAGTACGACCGATTCGGCGTCCTTCGTGCCCCAATCGGCTGTCTCTGCCGAAAGCAGGAGATCGGCTTTGGCCTCGCCTCCGCTTGCCGCGTTGAAAGGAAGAAGCTGATAGCCGCCCTTCCTGAGCAGGATCGGCACGATCTCGTCGATCCACGCGCCCGGTGCCGCGCACACGGTTTGCCCGTCGCAGGCGCCTTTCTTGTCGGTCTTGGTCGCGCAGTTCGTGCGGTCTTTGGCCAGCTTGTCCATCTTGCTCGTGCGGCGGCGCTTGAGCTTCTTGACGACCAGCTTGCCGGCGTGCTTGCCGCGCGCGTTGCCGCAGTCGGTAGCCGGAGAAACCGGGCAGCCGGCGGCGCCGTCCCAGGTTGCTCCGTAGGCATCGCCGGCGAGCTCGCCCAGGTTGCACAACACCAAGTCGGCGCAGGATTGGTTCAGCGCGTAGGGCGAGATGGTTCCGTCGGGAACCGTGCAGGCCGACGGACAAGCCGGCACGCCTTTCTTCGCGCAAGTCTGGATCGCCTTCCAAGCTTTCTTCGCGAACTTCTCGACCGACTTCGGCTGGGCCAGCAAGTCGCTGCTGCAGTCGCCCGTGCACTGGGCCGCGGCGGACGCCGGCAAGACGGCAACGGCAACGAAGCAGAGAAGTGCGGCGCCAAACGTTCGGATCACTCGCTTGCCCATCGAAAAACCTCCTCGCAAGTCCGGCACTAGGCGGACCCCAGACTATACGCCCGCGGCAGGGCTACTGTCCATGCAAGAAAGCGCGGCTGCTTTGTTTCTTGCGGGAAGGATCCCCCACCTGAGGGGTCCGCCGACCCCTGTTTGCCGGCGCGTGGCAACCGCGTCAGTTTCTCGGAAGGCAAGCCGCGTATGATCTCCTCTGCCCTCTACCTTCTCGGCCTCCTGCTGCTGGCCCTGGCCTCGCTGCTGGCCGTGGCATCGTTGTTGTTCGGTCTGCCGGGAACCTTTGCGCTTCTGGCGATCGCCGCGGTCTATGCCTGGGCGACCGGCTTTGCCGAGGTCACCTGGAGCACGCTCGGTTGGCTCGCAGCGCTTGCCGTGATTGCCGAAACCATCGAGTTCGTTGCCGGAGCCAGAGGCGCCGGGGGCGCGCCCCCCTCGCGTCGCGTCGCCGTGAGCGCGCTCGTCGGAGCGATCCTCGGCGGCATCGTAGGCGCACCGTTTTTCTTCGGGCTCGGCGCCTTACCGGGAGCGCTGACCGGCTCTTTTGGCGGCGCGGCGTTGGCGGCCGGATCCGAAGGTCAGCCGGCGGCCCTCGCGTTGCGCGCCGGCCTGGCCGCAATGCGCGGCCGATTGCTCGGCTTCGCCGTCAAGGTCGCGATTGCCGTCGTCATGCTCGTGATGCTGGCTGCGGCGGTTTTCTGACCACTTGGCGCGAAGATACCGCTGGCCGGCGTCCGAGCTTGGTTACCACGTATCGATCGACGGTCGCTTCTTTTCCGTGCGCCGCCGCGACGGTGGAGCGCAGCGCAAGGCTCGCATGATGCAGCGCCGCGTGTCGGCCGGATCGATCACGTCGTCGAACTCGAAATAGGTCGCGGCGTTTACCGCCCTGCCCTGCTCGTACATGTGTGCAACCACTTGTTCGAAGAAGGCCCGGCGCTTTTCCGGATCCTTCTCGGCGGCCAGTTCCTTGCGCAAGGCGAGTTTGACCGCTCCTTCGAGGCCCATGCCGCCGAACTCGCCGGTCGGCCAAGAGACGGTGAGCGCCGGCGCGCGAAAGCTGCCGCCGGCCATCGCCTGAGCCCCCAAACCGTAACCTTTGCGCAAAATCACGGTGATCACCGGAACGCTCAAGTTGGCGCCGACGACGAACATGCGCGCGGCGTGGCGCACGGTGCCGCTTTTTTCGGCTTCCGGTCCGACCATGATTCCCGGCGTGTCGCAGAGGAACAGCAACGGCAGATCGAAGCTGTCGCACAGCTTCATGAAACGGGCCGCCTTGTCGGCACCGTCACTATCGATCGCGCCGCCCAAGTGCAGCGGATTGTTGGCAACGATCCCTATCGGCCGGCCCTCGATGCGCGCCAGCCCGGTAACCATGCCGCGGCCAAAGTCGGGCCGGAGTTCTAGCAGGGAGGCCGTATCGCAAAGCTCCTCGATCAGCTTGCGGACGTTGTAGACGCGAAGTCGGTTTTCGGGAATCGCGGGGCGCAGCAGACGCTGATCGACGCACTCCCAATCGTTCAGAGTGCCCTGGAAGTACGAAAGGTAGCGTTTGGCCGCCGCAACCGCCTGGGCCTCGTCGGCAACCACGATATCGACCACGCCGTTTCGTCGATGCACCTCGATCGGCCCGACTTCTTCGGGCCGAAAGATGCCGAGGCCCCCGCCTTCGATCATCGCCGGCCCGCCCATACCGATCGTCGAGTTTTCGGTTGCAATGGTAACGTCGCTGCAGCCGAACAGTGCGGCGTTTCCGGCAAAGCATCGGCCGGAGTTGATCGCAACCAACGGTACCAGGCCGGACAGACGGCCGAAGTAATGGAAGGCCAAGCAATCGAGTCCCGCAATGTTCGGCGTATCGGTATCGCCCGGCCGGCCGCCGCCGCCCTCGGTAAAGAGCACCAGCGGAAGGCGCCAGCGCTCGGCCAATTCGAACAGCCGATCTTTCTTACGGTGGTTCTGCTGGCCCTGGGTGCCCGCCAGCACCGTATAGTCGTACGACATGACGACGCAGCGCGCGCCCTCTTCGCCGAACAGCGCAGCGTTCACGGTCGCTAGGCCGCCGACCAATCCGTCGGCCGGCGTCGCGCGCATCAGCTCGTCCGTGCTGCGCCGCGCCCGCTGAGCGGCGATCACCAGGGGACCGTACTCGACCAACGATCCCGGATCGCAAAGGTCTTCGATGTTTTCGCGCACGCTACGCTGACCGGTAGCGCGCCGGCGCGCTACCGCCTCGGGGCGGGCCGCGTCCATGCCGAAGCCGTGCCGTTCGTTGAGCTCGGCAAGATCGCCGCGGATCGCCTCGAGGTCGACCGCCGCGGCGCGTTCCTCGGCGCCGGTGCCCTGCACCTCGCCCGGCTCGATGAAAAGTAGCGCGGCGCCTTCGGCCACCGTGTCGCCTTCTTCGACCGTCACTGAAAGCACGACGCCGTCGCAGTCGGCGACCACGACGTGCTCCATCTTCATCGCCTCGAGGACGAGCAAAGGCTGTCCGCTGGAGACCACATCGCCGGCGGCAACCTCGAGACTGACGACGGTTCCCTGCAAATGCGCCACGACCGCCGCCGCGCCCTCGGCCGCCCCCACTGCCGGCGCGCGCGCCTCGGTGGTCTGCGGGCGCTGTCGCGCCGAGCCGGCAAGCGCTGCGCCTTTGCCGTATTCGAGCACCGCCAAAGGGTCCTCACTGGCCAGGCGCGCGCCGGCAAGCCGGGCCGACGGCGCATCTTGTCGGTCGCCGGATTCGGCATGCGAGGCGAGCTCGCTCAGATGCTCCTCGACAAAACTGGTCGAAATACGACCGGCGGCAACCTCGGGGTGGGCAAGCAAGCCCTTTAAGAAAGGAAGGTTCGTCGCCACACCGTCCACCCGAAATTCGCTCACGGCGCGCCGCACACGCAGCAAGGCCCCGGCAATGTCCGGCTCGGGATCCCAGGCAACGACCTTGGCCAAGAGGGAATCGAAGCGCGGATTGAGCTCGCTGCCGGCGCGGGCGTAACCGTCGACGCGGATTCCGGCTCCGCAGGGTGGCTCGTAGAGGTTCAGCCGCCCGCTGCTCGGCCGCAGGCTGCCGTCGGCGCCGATGGTTTCGGTGGTCACGCGCGCCTGTACCGCGCAACCGCGCAGGACAATCGCGTCCTGCCGATGCAGGCCGAGCTCCTCGAGCGATGCGCCGCCGGCCAGCCGAAGCTGCGCGCGTACCAGGTCGACGCCGGTCACTGCTTCGGTCACCGTGTGCTCGACCTGCAGGCGAGGATTGGCTTCGAGAAAGAACCACTCGGGATCGTCGCCGAGCGCGGCGCCGACGAGGAATTCGAACGTACCGAGGCTACGGTAAGCAAGTTCGTTCGCCATGCGCAGTGCCGCGTCCGTCAGCGCAGCTCGAACCGATTCGGAAAGGCTCGGGCTCGGCGCCATTTCGACGAGCTTTTGGTAACGGCGTTGAAGGCTGCACTCGCGATCGAAAAAATGGATGACGGTGCCGCTGCCGTCTCCCAAGACCTGTACTTCGACATGACGGCTGCCCGGCCGGTAGCGCTCGGCGTAGACTTCCTCGGAGCCGAACGCCTTGCCCGCCTCCGAGGCGCAGCGGCGCCACGCCGAGTCGAGATCCTCGGCGGCAGCGACGCGACGCAGGCCGCGACCACCGCCACCGGCCGCCGCCTTCACCATCAAAGCCGCCGTCGGCCCCTGAGAAGCCAATAGCGCTCGCGCCGCGCCGGCGTCCCTCGCCACTGGCAAGACCGGGATGCCTAGGCGCTCGGCGAAATCGCGTGCGCGGAGCTTGTCGCCCAAGACCTCGAGTGTGTCGACGCGAGGCCCGACAAAACGGATAGCGGCGTCCTCGCAAGCCCGCGCAAAGCTCGGGCTCTCGCTAAGAAAGCCACAGCCGGGATGAATCGCATCCGCCTCGCAGCGCTTGGCCGCGGCGATCACGGCCTCGGCATCGAGGTAGGCCGCCGGGCCCTTGCCGGGCAACATCTGTTCTTGCCCGGCGGCCAGCAGATGCGGGCTCGCCGCGTCGTCCTCCGATGCGATTGCCACCGTGTCGATCCCCAGTTCTCCGGCTGCACGTAGGATGCGTACGGCGATCTCACCGCGATTGGCAACTAAGAGTTTCATCGTCTCGGCTCCATTGGAGGCCGACCATAGCGCGTTTTGCCGCCTCTGCCCGGCGTCGCTCTAGCCGGCAGCCGGAGTCTGGTGCAGAACGTTCGGTATTTGCTGCCGTAAGCTTTCGGGGCGCGCAGCGCGCGGCTCAGAGCCGCCAGTTGACGAACACCATGCCTGGCGCGACTTCGTGGGGCAGGTTGGTAAACCACTCTTTGTTGGACTTGATGATGTTGAACAGACCGATCTGCACGCCTTGTTGCGTGGTCTCGGCGATGTTGAGCATACCCAACTGGATGCCGTTGAGCGTTGCCGAGTAGTTCACCGCCGCCCACTGCACGCCGGAGAAGTTCGCCGAGGCGTAGTTGCCGAGCCAGGCCAACTGCACTCCCCGGTAGCTCTCGGCATAGTTACCCAAGAAGCCGAGCGACAGCCCGGAACTCGAGCCGGTTGAGCCGTTGACGAAGCCGAGCGCCAGAGCCTTTTGCGGATTCTCGCCCCAGATGTTGAGCGCGAGCCCTTCGATCCGGGTGGTCTTCGGTTGGATCGCAACGTCGGGCGTCACGCTCAGTTGAAAGCTCGCGGTATCGGCAAGAGCACCCGTCGCGAAAGAGCACAACACGGCCGCAAGTATCACTTTCTTCATCTGTCATTTCCTCCGTTGTGTTTGGTTCAAAGTTCAGCAGCGGGCGCCGTCGGTCCGAGTCCGCTCGGCAGCAACGAATACTACTATCGCCGGCAGGCGACGACAATCGCCCCCCGAAGACCGGCGACGGCCCCGCTTGAGTTGAGCGGAAACGCGGACCTGGCAGGCTAAGTCGTCAAGGAGGACAGGCATCATGCGTTTTGGATTTCACTTGTTCATGGTCGATCCATCCGAGCATCTGGAAATCGCCCGCACCGCCGACGCGGCGGGGTGGGACAGCCTCCAGGTCGCCGACGCTCCGTTCTTTCCGGAAGTCGTTTCGGTCCCCTACCCTTACACGCCGGACGGCTCGCGCTTCTGGCCTCTCGATTTGCCGGTCTTGGATCCCTGGGTCGCGATCACTGCGATGGCCGTGGTGACCGAGCGGATTCGCTTCGTCACCTCCGTACTGCGCTTGGCCATCCGCCAACCCCTGCTCGAGGCCAAGAGTCTGTGTTCGGTTGCGGCGGTGTCGGGCGAACGCGTCACCCTAGGCGTCGGCCTGGCCTGGATGCCCGAGGAGTTCAAATGGCTCGGCATGGACAAGAAGACCCGTGGCGTGCGTCAAAACGAAGCAATTGAGATTCTCAGACTCCTGATGCGCGGCGGCATGGTCGAGTACCACGGCAAGCATTACGACTTCGATCGCCTGATCATGGCGCCGGTACCCGAGAAGCCGGTGCCGATTTACGTCGGAGGAACGAGCAAGCCGGCACTCCGGCGCGCGGCCCGCCTGGGAGACGGCTGGATCGGGGTCATGCACCCGTTGGCCGAGATCGGAGAGACCATCGCCGAACTCAATGCGTTGCGCCGCGAGTACGGCCGGGAAAACGAACCTTTCGACATCATGCTGCACTGCCCCGACGCACACGACGTCGACGACATCCGCCGTCTGGAGGATCTCGGAGTGACCGATCTGCAGATTACGCCCTGGACGATGCCCGACACGCCGGCACACCTCGGCGTCGCCGCGTTCATGAAACAGCAACCGCCGCTAGCCGAAAAAAAAGACGCCATCAAGCGCTACGCAGACGAGGTCATTGCAAAGTTCCGCTAGGGGTTCTCTCGACGACCTGGCGGGGTTGGTTTATGCGCGCCTGCGCTATACATAACATCGACGAACCGCGGAAATTCTAGTCCGGGAGGCTGTCTATGTCTGGCCAAGAAAGAATCGAGAAACCCGATTTTCTGTCCGACGAGGATTGGGCGGCGCTCCTCGAGCAAACATCTTCCGTGCAGGTCATTCGTCGCAACGGCAAAGCGGACGTCGAGGACTACTTGGCCAACCCGGCGGGCCGTTCGACGGGCGCGGGACCGTCGGGACTTCCGACGCTACTGCTGACGACCATCGGCCGTAAGTCGGGTAAGCAACGCACGGTGGCACTGGTCTTCCTGCGCCACGGCGACGAGATGGTCGTCGTCGGGTCGTTGGCCGGCTACGACAGGCATCCGGCCTGGGCGCTCAATCTTCTCGCGAACCCCAACTGCTGGGTACAACTCGACGACCGTAAGATGAAGGCGGTCGCGCGTGAGGCGACCGACGCCGAACGCGAGCAGCTGTGGCCCGAACTGAACGCACTGTTTCCGATGTGGGGACACTTTCAGAAGCAGACGGACCGCCGATTTCCAATCATCGTTCTTTCGCCGACCGAACCGGCGTGATTGGCAGCGGTTGAGCCACTGAGTGGAGGACGGATCGCAGTGAGCAACGTGGAATTCAAGCATCTCTTTTCTCCCATACAGGTCGGTCCGATGAAGGTGCCGAACCGGATCTGCGAGGTAACCAATACGATCAACTCGTCGCAGATCCCCGGTGAGATCGACGACAACTTCATCGCCCATCACGCCGCCAAAGCGCGCGGTGGCACCGGTTGGATCGGCAGCGAAACCTGGCTGCTCAATTTTCCCTTTCCCCCCGAAACGCCCGATGAGGTAGGTCTAGCCGTCGGTTTTGCCGCCCATTTCGGAGCATATCAAAACCCGCCCTTCGTCGAGGGCATGAAGCGCTTCATCGCCGAGGTACACGATGCCGGAGCGGTTGCCATCGTTCAGCTGACCCACCTGAGCGCGGTCTGGTCGCCTTCGGCGGTTCCCGTGATCGGAGCGCAGGACTACACGCCGCACACGCTCGGAGAAGAAGAGATTCAAGCGATCTTCAAGATCTATGCCGACGCGGCCGCGGTTGCCAAGAGCGTGGGGGCCGATGGCGTCGAACTGCACTGTGCCCACGAAACGCTCGGCTACAGTTTTCTCTCCCCAGTGACGAACCGCCGCACGGATAAATGGGGTGGCGGACCGCAGGAGCGAACCCGCTTCGTCGTGACCACGCTCGAACACATCCGCAGCGCGATCGGCGACGACCTCGCGCTGGGCATTCGAGTCAGCGGACAAGAGTTCCGGCACGGCGGCTTCGACAACCTCGAGTCGCGCGAAATGGTCTACCACATCGGACAGACCGGCCTTCTGAACTTCGTCGACATCGACGTCGGACACTGTTGGGGCGCGCCTTCCTACGTACCGTCGTCTTACTACGCCCACGGCGAGTTTCGCGAGTGCGGCAAAGCGGCACGCGCCGACCTGGATCCCAACATCAAGGTCTTGTTCGCCGGACGTATCAACGATCCGGTGATCGCCGAGGAGCTTCTCGACCAAGGCTATTGCGACCTAGTCGGTATGGTACGCGCCGGAATCGCCGACGCCAACTTTGCCAACAAGGCGCGCGAAGGGCGGCTGTCGGAAATTCGCCGCTGCATCAGTTGCACGCGCTGCATCGACGAAGCCGCCGAGCCAGGGACCTTCCCCTACGCACCGACCTGCTCGATCAACCCAGTGGTCGGCCACGAGCTACGCTGGGCGAGCGAGTTCCGGCCGGCCGAGCAGCAAAAACGCGTGGTCGTCGTCGGCGGAGGTCTGGCCGGCTGCGAGGCTGCGCGCGTTGCCGCCGAGCGCGGGCACGACGTCACCCTGATCGAGCAGGGGAAACGCCTGGGCGGACAACTGATTCTGGCGTCCAAGGCGCCCGGACGCGACGACTTCGAGGATCAAATCTACTTCGAAGAAAACGAGATGGAGCGCCTCGGGGTCGACGTCCGGCTCGAGACGGCAGCCGACATCGAAACGATCAAAGGGCTCTCTGCCGACGCCGTCGTCATCGCGACCGGATCGGTACCGCGCGTTCCGATCGACGTTCCGGGGATCGACCTGCCCCACGTGGTCCAAGGCTGGGACGTCATGCGCGGAAAAGCCGTGACGGGCGATCGCGTCGCGCTGGTCTCGCAAGAGGACTACTACGAAACACCGACGATCGCCGAGTACTTGGCGGATAAAGGGAAACGTGTCGAGGTCTTCCACAAGTCCACGCACCTCGGATCGGAAATCGCGAGGTATTCGGTCTCGATGGTCTTGCGCCGCATGGAAGACGTCGGCGTCCACGTCACGCCGAATCTGCTTCTGACCGAGATCCAGCCCGATGGGCTTGAGTTCGTCTCCTCCCTCGGCGGCCACAACTACCGCAAGGAAGGCTTCGATAGCGTCGTTCTGGTGTACAGTTCGGTGCCGAAATGTGAGCTCTACGACCAGCTCAAGGCCGAGGGCAGCATCGCGCAACTCTACATCGCCGGCTCGGCTTGGCTGCCTCGCTTCATGGCCGAGGCCACTCAGCACGGCGCCAGCATCGGCTTGGTAATTTAGCCTTTCCGCGCACCGCCGCCGGGGGGCGTGCGCGGCGAGGCACACGCGCGGGGAGCGGGGTGGGGGGACTCACGCGCGTCGAC
>CAZJCO010000031.1:0-14779 GCA_964544375.1 uncultured Myxococcales bacterium | reverse complement strand
CAGACTCGACGGAGAGCCGCCGTGTGCCACCGTGCGTTGCACGCGCGATTCCGCGACCCCCCGGACCCCCGCAATTCCCGCCGATCCG
Source organism: uncultured Myxococcales bacterium (assembly GCA_964544375.1). Classification (GTDB taxonomy): domain Bacteria; phylum Desulfobacterota; class Binatia; order UBA1149; family SPBQ01; genus CAZQYE01. Next base: position 14,691 of record CAZJCO010000031.1, on the reverse strand, counting down.
ACGACCGATAGCCTTCAAAACCAGGCACTTGGAAAAGGTGCTTATCCCTGTCAAGTAGGGGGTATGGCGAGTGGGGATAAGGCGATCGTAAGTTGTGCTTTGACGGGGGTGCTGACCGATCCGGTCAAGTTCGGCGTGCCGGTCACGCCCGAAGAGATGGCCAAGAGTGCGCGCGAGGCTTTCGACGCGGGTGCGTCGGTGATGCACGTGCACATCCGGCAGCAGACGGCCGGCATGGGGCATCTCCCTTCGTGGGATCCCGATGACGCGGCGGGGGTCTGCGATGCGATTCGTGCGGCCTGTCCCGGGGTGATCATCAACCTCACCACCGGAGTGGTAGGTCCGGACACCAGCGGTCCGCTAGCCTGTCTCGAACGCGTGCGGCCGGAAATGGCGGCGATGAACGCGGGATCGCTCAATTACTTGCGCGTCACGTCCAAGGGTACCTGGGCGTGGCCGCCGATCTTGTTCGACAACCCAGTCGATAAGATCGAGCAGTATCTCGCCGTAATGAATAAGCACGCGATCCTGCCCGAGTTTGAATGCTTCGATACCGGCATCGTGCGAAGCGTGAGTCTCTTTAAGAAGGTCGGCCTGGTAGAAGGCCACGTCGATCTTTCGCTGGTCATGGGCGTGGCCAGCGGTATGCCCGCGCTCTCCGATTGGCTGCCGCTGCTGGTCGACGAGATGCCCGAGGGTGCAACCTGGCAAGTGATCGGCATCGGCCGCGAAGAAGTTTGGGACTGCCACCGCCGAGCGGCCGAACTCGGCGGCAACCTTCGTACCGGCCTCGAAGATACCTTCTACCTACCCGACGGGAGCCGGGCGAAGACCAACGGCGAACTAGTCGAGGCGCTCGTCAAAGTGGCGCGCGAAGTCGGACGCGAGGTGGCCTCTCCCGACGAGGCTCGCGCAATCCTCGAGCTGCGCCCGGCGACGTAGCCGGCGCCGTCCTCGACCGTCGTCCCTTCAGGCCCGCTCGACTTCGACCGTCGTTCCGCGCGGCGCAAAGTTCGGGCACGCATAAGAGAAGCGGTAGTGCAGTTGGCCGTAGTCTCCGGCAACGTGGAGCGCCTTCCACGGCGACGGAATCGGTTCCTGCTGCCCCTTATGTCCGGTGAACTGAAAGTTCTCCCAGGCGTGGTAAATCACCGCCTGCCCCGGCTGCACGGCCTGGGCGGGCTTGACCAAGCAGCGGAAGTCCCCCACGTCGTTGTAGACACGCACCCGGTCGCCGTCACGAATCCCGCGCGCACGCGCATCGCCCACGTTCATGTAAAGCACCGGCTCGCCGCGCTGCAGCCGCAACATGTGCTGCTGGCTGCGCCAGATCGTGTGCACGCTCCAGCGCGTGTGCCCGCCGGTCAAGCGCAACGGGTAGTCGCCGCCCGCCCGCGGCGGCTCCTTGTGTACCGGCATGGTCTCGCCCGCCGCCATGAACCATTCGTGGTCGATGTAGAACTGCTGGCGCCCGGTAAGCGTCGGCCACGACTCTTTTTGCTCGACCTGCCACTGGTTCGGATAGTGCGGGCGCGAGAAATCGACGTCGCTGCTCATGTTGTTCAGAACGCCGTACATTCCATCTTGCTTTACCGGTAGCAGGCCGCGCTTGATGGATTCGTCCCAGGTGGTCCCTTCGCAGATCTCCGAGTTCTCAAAGATATAGTCTATTGCCGTCTGCACGTTGTCGGGGTCCAACGCGCCGCCGTCGCTCCAAGAATCGTAAGTCGTCGTCAGGTCGAATTCCTTCCCTTGGGGGTTCTTGATCTTGCCCACACCCCGCTCCCGCGCGCGCTGGGCAATGCGCCGCGCCAGCGCGCCATACATCCACCACTCCTCACGGCAATCGCCGAGTGGCTCGACCGCTTCATCGGTCAAGACGATGTACGGCACGTAGGCCCAGGCGTACTTGATTCCTTTTTTTTCGTAGTAGCTGGCGGCCGGCAGAAGCACGTCGCTGTGCAGGCCGCTGGTCGAGATCTGCGTGTTGATGTTCACTACGAGATCGAACTTTGGCCACAGATGCTCGAGCGCAATCTGCGGAGCCGGCCAGCGCCGGAGCGGATTCGAAGAACCCAATATAAAGACCTTGGGGTCCTTGCCCGGACGCGGATAGATCGGGATACCACCTCGCGCGATTGCGGTCTCGAGTGCTTCGTCGACACCCAGAGGGTTGTCCGCGTCGTTGTGAGCCGGCTTGCCCATCACGTCCTTGTAACCGCCGTGCACGTACAGCCACGGCAACGTCGGCGTCGCTCCCGACTCTGCGCTTTGTGCGGTCATGAAGGTCTCGATGTCGCGCACCGCCGGCCGGCCGGCAACCTTGAGATAGAGTTTTTTCCACCAGGCGACCTTGCCGAGTTGGCTGAGTTCGTCGAAACCGGTGAGTGTCCACCATGAGCCAAAGTGTAGGCCACCGCCCGGGCGCCCCTGGTTGCCGGTTAGCGCCATCAGAAGCGCGGTTGCGCGGTGCAACAGATCGCTGTGGTAGTGTTTGCATGCGCCGACCGAGCAATAGATGAGCGCCGCGCCCGCGCCGGCCATCTCTCGCGCCACTCGCCGAATGACTCCCGCCCCCACGCCGCAAACGCCGGAGACCTGCTCGGGCGTGTAGCGCGCATCGAGCGTACGGCGCAGCGCCGTGTACACGGTCTCGACCTCGACCTCGCTGCCGTCGGCAAGCTGCACGCGGAATCGGCCTTCGAGCGCCGGCCGCAGATTGCCGAGAACCAGAGTCGGTTTGCGCATGCCCTGGCTTCCCGGCGCGAGTTCGGGGCGACCCCGATTCTCGTCCCAAAGATAGAACACGTCTTCGCGGCCGCGCGCCAGCATATCGCTCTCGCGCAGGAAGCGGCCGCTATCGATACGTACCAAGAAAGGAAGATCGGTCTGCTCGCGCACGTAGTCGGCGTCGATCAGCTGCTCGGAGGTCATCACCTGAGCCATTGCCAGAGCGAGTGCCGGATCGGACTCCACCCGCGGATTGAGCCAGAGGTCGGCATGGACGGTAGTCGCGTTGTAGTCGGGACCAATGTGGACGAGCTTGGCGCCGCGGTAACGCGCCTCGGTAAGAAAGTGCATGTCGGGAATCCGCGTGTAGACCGGATTGGCACTCCAGGTAACGATGTAGTCGGAGTTGAACCAGTCATCGCTGGTGCCACCGCTCATGAACATGCCCCAGGTCTGTACGGCGCCGACCGCCATGTCGCCGATACCGGCAAAGCTGTCGATCATCGTCGAGCCCAGCACGCGGCAGAGGCGGAACTCGCCGGCCGAGTTGGGGCCTTGCTCGAAGTTGGGGCCGGGGTTGAAGACGATGCTTTCCGGCCCGTGCTCACTGCATGCGTCGACGATGCCCTCGGCGACCTTGTCGATCGCGCTCTCCCAGCTAATGCGTTTCCACTTGCCGCTGCCTCGCTCGCCTACGCGCTCGAGCGGGTAACGAAGCCGTTGCGGCGAGTGCATCAGGTCGCTGTAGCAAGCGCCTTTCTGGCATCCGCGCGGGAAGAAGTCGGGCGCGCCGCCGCGACCTTCGTCGTAAACCTGCGCCTGCTCCTCGCGCCAAACGATGCCGTCCTTGACGAAGACGTTCCACGCGCAAGCCGAAAGGCAGTTCACGCGGGTGTGCGTGCAACGGGCCACGCGGTCCCAGCTCCACTTCTCCTTATAGACGTCGCGCCAGTCGCCGTAGCTCGAGACCGCGGCGATGCCCGCCGCACTCGCGCCGGGCAGCTGCTTACCCGCGGTTTCGCCTGCCGACCAGGCTCGGCGGGGACTCAAGGACGCCAAGGCGAGGGTGGCGATGGCCGCTCCCGACTTACCCAAGAACTCGCGGCGACTCAGATTTCGACCCATTGCGTGGACCTCCAGCGCGAGGAGTTAGAGTATATACTCTATTTATTAGAGTATATACTCTAGCGTCATGGCTACGTCAAGGGTATCCTCTTCCGAACGGAGGGACCGCGTGGGAAACCGCGAGCGCATCATCGAAGCCAGCCTCGAACTGTTCAACAAACACGGCGCGCACAACGTGACCACGAATCGCATCGCGGCACTGCTTTCGATCAGCCCGGGCAATCTCTACTACCACTTTCGTAACCGCGAGGAGATCGTCCGGGCGCTCTACGAGCCGGGCGCCGCGGAAGTTCGAAGCGGCCTCGCGCTATCGGAAAGCGGTAAGATCTCCGCCGCCGATATCGGCACTTACTACATGCGCGCAATCGAAGTCGTCTGGAAGTACCGATTCTTCTTTCGCGACATCGACGACTTGCTCTCGCGCGATCCCGTGTTGGCCTCTTCGTTCAGCAAACTTCAGCGCTGGATGGTCGGCGAGCTGCGCGAAATGATGCGGCGTCTGATCGCGCAGGGCGACATGCGCGCTCCCGAACCGATCGAAGATCTCGACCGACTGGCGAACAACGGTTTCCTCGTCTGGACGAGTTGGCTGCGCTTTCTCGGAATCTCCAGACCGAACCTGCAGCTGCGACCTGAGGACGTGGTCGAAGGCGCGCTGCACAACTTCCTTACCTTCGCACCGTACGTCGAGCCCGCCTTTGCCGAGCAGGTCCGAACGGTGCTTGCGCGGAGCGCAAACACTCACAAATAGCCACCGCCGGCGTCGATCGGCAGCCAAATCTTCGTAGCGTCCGGCCGTCGCCAGTTCGGAAGCGCCTACGGCGCCACGCCGCCGGTCACGAGGAAGTTGTCTCCGTAGATCTTGCCGCTCGGCACCGCCATGTTACTCGAGTAACCATAGACCGCGACCAAGAGTCGGTCGGAATTCGAAAGACCCCAATTGGCGTTTCCCGTCGCCCCGCCGGCACCGGCGAGGCCGAAGGACCCGTAGACGACCCAGTTGTAACCGTTGCTGTTGTCAATGTCGTAGTACACGGTGACGACCTTGTTGGCCGCACGAAACGCCAGGCGTACGGCCGCCGTCGTCACGGCGAGACTCCCCGTATCGGCGCTAGCAACGTAAGAATCGTTCTTCCAAAGCTCGGCATAAAATCCGCTGCGCGTCGGCGGGCCACCGGAGCGAGATCGATAAAGCTCGCCGTAGATTTCGTTGGCGAAATTACTTTTCTCATCGACAACCGAAATGCCGAAACTGTTTGTGTGGTTATTCTGCGAAAGGATCGACGTGTTGGCGAGGTCCACCTGTACCTCCCAGTCGGCGTTGAACGGCAGTTTGCTTGCATGCCAAGGCCGAATCGATTCATCGTAGGAACTGCCGCGACTGCAAGTGTACATCAGCACTTGTCCGGTTTCGCGAAGCATCCCAAAACCATCGATCTCGTCCAAGCTCCACTTCGCGGTGTCCCTGCTGTTGTCGTTGAAGTCATCGCCTTGCTGAGAAACCGTACACGGGCAGTTGAGCGCAACCGGCTGACCGACCGCTTTCTTCAAACAGAGCAACGCGTCCGTGGCGGTCGCCGGCAGGCTTCCTTTCGGCGCGCAGATACAAGCGGGGCTGCACACGATCGAGCCGACCGCGGCACGCAGGATGAACAAGCAGTCGCTAGCAGTATTTTGCGAGCCGGTGCTTACCGGCTGCGCGCAGTCCCCCTGCGCGGCTTGGAGCGCGATGGGCTGATGAAAGAGGATGACAGCGATTAGCAGCGCACCCCAACAGGCGGCGCGGGAGTTTCGACGTTGGCGAAGCATTGCTCACCTCCTTGGCGGGGGGCGCGCCTCGACGGCGGTAGAACGCTTACGTCTGAGATGACATATCCTCCGAGCGCGCCGCTAAGTAAATCGGCCGGCCGAGGGCTGCCCCTTGCCCGAAGCACCGATTTGTTGAATGATATCGCCGTTCGGCCTTTAGAAGGTCGGATTTGCTGAATCTTTGGGAGGGAATATCAGCGATGGAAGATAGCAGACTCCGTGCAATGTTCGCGCCGGCCCTTGCTTGTTTGGCCGTCTTCAGTCTGGCCGGGGCGAGCGCGTTCGCCCAAGAGACACAACCCGCACAGCCAGAAAAGCCGGCGCATTCCTGGACGCGACTCTACGTAGGCGGTCACCTGGGATACCTCGACGGTAGCGCGCGCCGTAGCGACGAGGGAGACGACGTCGTCGGTTTTACGTTCCGCAACATCGACGACATCGCGGGCGGTGGCTTCGTCGGCCTCGACTTCAACCTTGGCGGTTTCGCAGGGGACCCGGGCAACATCGTACTCGGCGTCGAAGCCGACTACTCGATCTTTCGCGACGATGAGACGTTCGTCGGCACCGCGGTAGGCGGTGGCACGAACTCGTTCAATCTAGCGATCAACGATCTGTACACGGCTCGAGCCCGGCTGGGATATACCGTCAAAGACGTTCTCCTGTACGCCACGGGGGGATACGCCGGCACTTCGGCCAAGCTGACGGATATCGGCTTCGGCAGAGATCGCCGGCTCCTGCACGGTTACGCCGTCGGCGGTGGTGTGGAAAGCCAGGCTTTCGAGTTGAAGGACTTTTCGATCCGCGCCGAACTGCTCTACGTCGACTTCGGCGAGAAGACTTTCTTCGCCGGTTCGGTCCCGGATCAGGTTGACCCGCAGGCGATCATCGCGCGAATTGGATTCGCCTGGGAGCTTCCGGTTTTCGACTAACGCAGAACGTGGGAAGCAAAGTCGTCATTGCCGGGGTCGGAATGATCCCGTTCAAAAAGCCGGGCAAGAGCGATCCCTACGACGTCATGGGTGCGCAAGCGGCCGGCCGTGCGATCGAAGACGCCGGGATCGATTACCGCCAAGTCGAGCAAGCCTTTGCCGGATACGTCTACGCCGATTCCTGCAGCGGCCAGGCGGCCCTGTATCACCTCGGCATCAACGGCGTGCCGGTGGCCAACGTAAACAACAACTGTGCGAGCGGCTCGACCGCCTTTTCACTCGCAGCGCAAGCGGTAAAGAGTGGTGCCGTCGACTGCGCGTTGGCCGTTGGATTCGAGCAAATGGAACCCGGCGCGATCGACCAGATCTTTCCCGACAAGACGAACCCGGTCGCACGGCACACCGAGGCGGTGGCCGAACTCATGGGTCTGTCGGAAGAAGAACTGGCGATGCCGCCGGCGATCCTGATGTTCGGCTGTCAGGTGGATCTACTGAAAGACAAATACGGTGTCAGCGACCGCGCCTTGGCCCGCGTGGTAATAAAGGCACGCAAGCATGCGGCGAACAACCCCTACGCGATCTTCCGCGAACCGCTCACCGAAGAAGAAATCCTGGAGACGGCGCCGATCTACCGAGGCTTGCGTAAACTCTACGCGTGCGCGCCGAGCTGCGGTGCGGCCGCGGCAGTGGTCTGCAGTGAGGCTTTCGCCGACAAGCACGGCCTGTCGAAAGAGGTTCGACTGATCGGCAGCGGTTGGTGCAGCGACTTTGCCGAAGACTTCACGGGCGAACCGCTCGACATCATGTTTCGCGCTCTCTCGCGCAAGGCCACGGCCCGCGCCTACGAGGATGCCGGTGTCGGCCCCGACGACCTCGACGTCATCGAACTGCACGATTGTTTCACCAGCAACGAAATCATCACCTACGCCGCGCTCGGCCTGTGCGACGAGGGCGACATGGACCGTTTTGTACTCGAAGACCAGAACACCTACGGCGGCCGCTGCGTCGTCTGCCCCTCGGGCGGCCTGCTCGCCAAAGGCCACCCGCTCGGCGCGACGGGCCTGGCACAGATCACCGAACTCGTCTGGCAGCTACGCGGCCAGGCCGGTCCCCGGCAGGTCGAGGGAGCCCGCACCGCGCTGCAGCACAACGGCGGGTTGGGCAGCGCCGGCTTCGTCAACATCTTTCAGCGCGTCTAGCGCCACCGCCGGCGTTGCGGCCGCAGCTTTCTTGCCGTAGAACTCCGCCGCCATGCAAGAAATTGTCTCTAATCCGGTCGTGCTCGTCGGCGGCGCCGCAGTCGGTCTTTTCATCGTCGTTTCTTTGGTGAAGAAGCTCGTCAAAACGGCTTTGCTCGTTCTTCTGCTGGCCTGCGCAGCCGCCTGCTATCTCGCGTATTCTGGGGCAGACGCTCCGCAGGACGTCAACAGCCTCGTCAATACCTCGGTTGAGAAAGCGAAAGACCTGGGGGCCGATCTTGCCGAACGAGCCGGGAAGGAAGCACGACGACTGAAGTAGCCGCAAGCCCATGGTGTGGCCGCTTCACTCGGTGTAGCCGAGACTCCGCAGGCGCTCTGCCACGCCTTTCGTCGGCGGCTGTTCACGCTGCGTTGCGAGCGCGGGAAGCTGTCGAAGCCGATCGAGCTCGCCGAGCATGGCCTCGCTACGCGTCTTCTCTCGGCGCAAGAGATCGGCCGACTCGCGCGGATCGGCTCGTAGGTTGAACAGCTCGACTTTCCGCGGCTCGGCACCGAAAGCCCAACCGGTCGCGACGAGTTTCCACGCTCCCTGACGCAATCCGTAAGACTGCGTCTTGCCGTGTTCGATATAAACGTCGCGCGCTTCGGCGGCCGCTCCCCAAGGAGGCAGCATCGTGCCATCGCCAACATTCGGCATCGGCTGCTCGAGCAGATGGAGCAGCGTCGGCAGCAGATCGATATGCCGCACCACGCCCGAATAACGCTCCCGGCGTGAGGCACGCCGGGGATCGAACAGAATCAACGGCACGCGCGCTACCGGCTCGTAGACGTGGCTGTGCGCCAGCAGCCCGTGCTCGCCGAAGTACTCACCGTGATCCGAGGTGACGACGATCAGCGTGTTTCGCCGCATCCCCAAACGACGTAGTTCGTCCAGCAGCCGTCCGATGGCGCGATCGACGATGAAGATTTCACCATCGTAGCGATAGATGTCGTTGCCGAACGCCGGCAGCGCCTGGTACGGCGACGCCCCGCTCTCGCCCACAACCTGCTCGAGGTGGCGGCCGAACTCGGGATGGTCCTTGTAGGGGCGGTGCGGATCGAAGTAGTGGACCCAGAGAAAGAACCGCTGCCTGCCACCGGCCGCGAGCCAGTGGACAGCGGCGTCCGTCGTGCGGTCGGCCGGTCGCTCGGCAAACACATCCTCCATGCTGAAGCCGTGATCGTCGTAAACATCGAAACCCTGGTCGAAACCAACTTCCCGCCTGAGCGGCACTGCGCTTACGAAAGCGCCGGTACGGAAGCCGGAAGCGCGCAGCGTCTCGGCAAGAGTCGTGATCCCCGCGGGCAGTCGTCCCTTCCAAAGATCACGCAGACCGTGTTTGGCCGGCAAGAGGCCAGTAAAGATCGATGCGTGGCTTGGCGGTGTCCACGAGCTGTGGGCGTAGGCATTCTCGTAGAGAATCGCGCGGGATGCCAGATCGTCGAGAACCGGCGTCGTCGGGATCTGGTACCCATAGGCTCCGACGTGGTCGGCACGCAGCGTATCGATCGTTACCAAGACGAGATTTCGCAGAGACGCCTCGGACTCGCCATGGCGCCGCGCGCAACCGCAGATCGTGCAGAGAAACATTGCGGAACAAAGGACGGCAGAACCAGTTCTGCGAACGCTGACGATGCGACTCGGCACTGCCGGACATCATTGCCCAACGCTGCCGTAATAACCATTCTGAGAAGGGAAGCTAGCCGCTGTCTCCCACAAAGAGTCTCACGGCGAACAGCATGGCTAGCGAGCGCAAGTGGATATCTTGCGAGCCCCCGCCCCCTACGGCGCGCGGCAGACGTCCTGCGCAAGCGCGAATGGATCGCCTGAAACGCAACGTAGCCCTTGACGCGAGGAACCCGGTGTGTAAAACGTTCGATGTCGCATTCGGGAGATGAGTGAGGCCTGTGTACCGCGCCCCCGTCTGAGTTTGCGGTACTCACGTTTTTCGTTCGTCTCGTACGCGACCTCAATCGTTTTTTCGGCGCACAGATGTCGCAAGGGAGGGCTTTATCGTGTTCGATCAACATTTTCGGAGTGTTCGACTGTCCACACTCATCGTTGCTTTGAGTGTTTTGCTGACTTCTCCAGGCTGCGACCGGCTCGGATCTCTCGGCATCGTTCCCAAGACCCTCACCACCGGCTCGGGGCTGTTCGTGGTCGACTGCAATAGCGCGAAGGCCTACGTGCCTCTGCTCAACCATCCCGATCCCGGCAGCGGCAACGGTCGCATCGCCGTCGTCGACCTCAGCGTGAATCCCAACCAACAGGACCCCCGCCTGTCGACGATCGTCCTGTCGCATGCCGACGATCCGACAGGCACGGCGATGGACCTCGACGACAATCTAGTCATCGCGGTCAGCGGGCGAAACAATGCTGGAGGCTTCGTCGATCTAATCGATACGACGACCGACACGCTCACGTCCGCCTCGCCGATCGCCATGCCGACGGGGAGCGAACCCGGCTCGACGGGCCAAGTCCTCTACGATCCTATCGGCAAGGTCGCTATCATCGGCGTGACCTTTAGCACGGGTTGCAGTGTTCCCTGCGTAGGATTCGTCATCTTCAATCCTCGCACCCGCAACTTCTCTCCGCTCATCGGCGCGAGCTATCCGGAGACTTTTGCCCTCGACGCTAGTCAAAACATCGTCGTCAACGCTTCCGACGAGGTAGACGCCGGCGGAGAAATCGAGATCGTCGATCTCGCACAACGGCGGGCTTGTCTCCTCACCGACCCGAACGTTGGCGATGACGCCGACGGCGCTTCGGTCGATTTCACCACCAGCATTGCCGTCATCAGCAACGAGGACGGGACGGCGTCCGTCATGAACCTGCGCGGGATTCAGTTTAGTGGGCCAGCTTCCAACTGCGATGCCACGGAAGCCGGCACCACCCCCAACTCGGTGCTGCTTACCGGGCTACCCGGCAGCACGGCCGGCTCAGCGGTCAATCCGGAGACACACCAAGCTTTCCTGATCGAAGACGGTAACGACGGAATCACGCTCGTCACGCTGCCGGCCTCCCCCGTTGCGCAGATCAACGCCGGCATGATCTCGGTGGCAACCTCGAACATTCCTTCTTCACCTGACGGATGGGGATTCGACACCCAGGGCGACCCCTACGCGGTAGCCATGGACGTGTGCAACAATGTGGGCTACGCCATCAACGACAACTTCACCTGGCTGGTCGGCGTCAGCCTGAATTCGATGGCCGCGAATCCGGCAGGCATCGACACGCCGTTGCCCGCCGGGAGTTGCACCGGAACGTCCAAGAGTTGCGACAACGGCAAAGGCGTACGGTTCTTCCCGTTGCCGCCGTTCGGTCCCCTCACTTGATCGCGCCCAACGTTCGAACGTCGTAGCATCCGAACCGGCGCTCCCCTCTCAGCGAAGGGAGCGCCGGTTGCTAGCGGCTCCTATCCTTGGGAGCGCACGCGATCCCGCCGCCGCGCGCTCGCCCAAGCGCGTACGCTTGCGTACGGTCTCGAACCGTCATCGTCAGTACAGAAGGATATTGAGCAGGTTGTCGCGAAAGCCGATGTTGCTTGGAAGCTGCGCGTGTTCCTCGCAGATCATAACAGCGTAGTCGATCGGGAAGAAGCCGGCCGCCGACTGCGCGGGGTCCAGCGTATCGCGGGCAAGCAACGACGCCTTGGTAACGCGGCCGTCTCCAGGCTCCAGCATCTGCGTATTGTAGTCAACGCCCTCAACACGGTGCTCCACTCGTGTCGGATCGAGGCGTATCCGCACTTGCCCATCGACCGTCTCAAGCAGGCACCTAGCCGGAGTCAACGTACAATCTCCACCGAAGACGATGTACTCGCTGGGTGCGTCTTCGACGGGAATCGAAAGCGCCCGGTGAAAACGACGGCCGCGTTCGAGCCCGCTCATAAACGCGCGTTCGAGATCGGACAGGTACGCTGCCGCGCCGCCGGTCGTGCTTGCCGCGCTCGATAGACGCACGCGCTGGCGGACTTGCGGATCGAATACCGACCATCGGTAAGAGCGCCAGGTTTCCACGTCATAGAGGTCGCGGTCGATACGATTGCCGTCGACGTCGATCATCCAACTTCGTTCGGGGTGAGGAAGCAGCTCATAAAAGCCCGGCATCGTTGCCAACAGCTCCGGACGTAGTGTGGCGAGGCCGACTTTTGCTCCCATGATGGCGCGTTGCAGAGCGCTGATCGAACCGTAGTTCGGCGTACCGATGAGAATGGCACGCCGAATCTTTTGCGCTCCGGCCAACGTAATGTCCATGCGACTCGGCTCATGATCGAGTACGTTCGCCGCGCCGTAGCGAGCGAAGTACCGCACGACCAATCCTCCTGCACTGTGCGCCACCAGGTCCACCCGAAGTCCCGGGTCGCCGCGAAGCGAACGCATCCGCTCGATCAGGCGGTCGAGCGAACGCGCGGCTCCGGCAAAGTCGCGCCGCCAATCCCAAGCGAACAGAACGCAGTCGGTGTCGGCCTCAAGAGCGGAAGCGGGCCGGCAGTCATACCCTCCCGGCCCGGTCAGCGTTGCGAGCAGTTGCCGGTAAAAGTCCTGCCCGCCGAAGTCATAGAAGATCCCTTCCGCAACCAGATCGTCACGCCCGACGCTTCCCACCGGCAGAGCGAGTTCGTCGAGGTGCCGGCCGGTAAGAAGATTGATCGCACGGCCGGGCCAGCGTTCCTCGCCGCTGCGGCTGTCGATCAGCCGCGAACCGAGTACGCCCGGCAAGACGATCAAGGGGGTCTTCTTTTTGGCCGCGTATCGCGCGTACAAACGCCCCAGGTCCGGACGCACCGCCGTGCGCGGCGCGCACGCACCGGTCGCAAGTGCCAGCACGAACAACGGCAGGCCGAGCAGGCGCAAGCAGCTGCATGAACGGCGGCGGTGAAATCGATCCGCGGTAGGCTTTGCTTGTGCCATCATGCCTCGGGATTGTCGGCAAGATGCCGAAAGTGGCGCTTGAGTGAAAACGGATCCTTTTGCTCAATCCAGCGCGGTATCAGAAAGAACGAAACCACCATCCCCGCTCCGAGTAGGATCGTCATCACCGGTCCGTACACTCGAACGGTGCCGAAGTAGTTATACAGAAAAGTCAGGGGGAGCATTCCTAAGAGAGTAGCCAGACAGAACACGCGGAAAGAGACTTTGGTCAGCCCGGCTCCGTAGCTGACAAGGTCGAACGACACGACCGGGAGCAAGCGGGACAAAAAGACGATTCTCGCCACTAGCCGATCGGAGCAAGTCGCACAGAAGTTGATATGACCGCCAAGATAGCGCTCGAGCAGCTCACGGCCGAGCCAGCGGGCAATCTGAAAACTCACCGCCGCTCCGATCAGGGCTCCGGTCGCCGAATACAGCGTCCCCAGCAGCGGGCCGAAGTACCTGCCGGCAACGATGTCGAAAGGCAGGCTCGGAATTGGGCTGACGACGACCGCCACACCCATCATTGCGATCAATGCGAGCGGGGCCAGGTATCCCGAACGGTCCAGCCAGGTCTCGAGCCGCGCCAGCGGAAGGTAAGAGGAAAAATCGAGAACGAACTGGGAGGCGAAGAGCCCCACTACGAGGCTCACGAGCATCAGCATCTTCAGTGTACGTTCAAGCATCGGCCGTCCTCCGGCGGCTGCCCAGCGTTTCCATACTAGACCATCCTGCGGCATGGTATGAACACCGGCCGAAAACGCGGCCGGCGGCCCAATGCGTCTTACGCCGGGGACGCGCAAAAGATGCGTTCACTCTCTTTATATTTTTTGTTGGCTGCCGGCATAACGGCCATGGCGAATGCTGCTGCGGCGCCCGAAGTCCTGTTTCAAGACAATTTCGAGTCGGGAATCTCCGAGCGCTGGATCGAACGGGGATTTCCGAGCATCGAGCGGAAGAATCGCTTCTCGCTCGCGACGGACGCCGACGGAAACCACTACCTCGAGGTGGTCAGCGATCGTTCGACCTCGGGTCGAGGCCTGTGGCTGACCTTCGACGCCGACCGCTGCGGCGAGATCGAGTGGCGCTGGAAGATTTCGCGCGTGATCGCGACGGCCGATTTGACGCGAAAGCAAGGGGACGATTCTGCGGCTAAACTCTACGTCATCCTCGACGGACCGTCGTGGTGGAACCCGCTGGACAAGCGTCTTCTCATCTACGTCTGGGACAACCGGCTTCCCCTTGGCAGCGTACTAGCCAACACTTGGGAACCGAAGAAGGCACGGATGATCGTGCTCGAAAGCGGCTCGGAAAACGCCAACCTCTGGATCCACGAACGGATCGATCTAGCGAGCGACTTTCGGCGAGCGTTCCCGGCAGAAGAACCAGGAGAGGTCGAAGCCCTGGCGTTCTCGGCGGACACAGACAACACGGGAGAGAAAGTAATCGCCGGCTTCGACGATCTGATCATCCGCTGCCAATCGTCGTAGCCTAGTACAAGAAGAGCGATCGACGCTCGTACGGTCGTCCTGCTAAAGTAGAAGAACGTCCGCTGGATACTTCGGCGGCAATGCGAGACGCTTTATGAAGATCCGTCAGGCTTTCTGGGCGACCCTTGCTCGCCAAATTCGGCACCCCGAAGGTCTGATCGGCCGCGGGCTCGGCCACTTGATGGCCTGGGAACATCGCCGCCTCACGGAATGGGGGCTCGCGCATCTCGACGTCCAACCCGGCCATCGCGTTCTCGACGTTGGCTGCGGCAGCGGCATGGCGTTGCGCCTGCTGGTACGAAGGATCGGCGACGGAGTCGCGTGCGGAGCAGACTACTCCGACGCGATGGTACGGCAGGCGATCAGGCGCCACCGCACCGCTGTCAATGCCGGCAGGGCAGAGGGCCGACGCGCTGATGTCGTTCGCCTGGCACACGATGGTGTGACGTGCTTCAG
>CAZJCO010000030.1:0-14841 GCA_964544375.1 uncultured Myxococcales bacterium | reverse complement strand
GATGAAGCCGCGGGATCAGCCCGCGCTCCTTGCCCACGAGAAGCGCCATGTCGGTTGTCTCGCGTAGAAAGTCGGCATCGAACATGCGTGCTTCGATAATCACGCGTGCCACAGCCAGCCCCAGCGCGGCGTCGGTTCCCATCTCGACGGGAACCCAGAGGTCGGAATGAATCGACGACGCGCTGTAATCGGGGGCAATGGTCACGACCTTGGCACCGTTGTAACGCGCTTCGGTGAGGAAATGTGCGTTGGGAATCTGCGTGTAGATCGGATTGCCGCCCCAAATCAGGATCACGTCCGAATAGAACCAATCGTCGGCGGAACTGGCATAGCAAATCTTGCCGGTTGTCACCGCCGCGCCCGGGTGATGATCGCCGATCTCGCAGTTGGCATCGAGCATGATGCTGTCGAGAACCCAATTGTTGCGAACCACGCCGACGCCGTGTCCCCCGTTCGTAAACGAGGTGCCGAAGTCCCAGTAGAGAGATCCCGGACCTTTGTCGACCAGCACGTCAATCATCTGGTCGGCGATCTCGTCGAGCGCCTGATCCCAAGTAATCCGTTTCCAGCGGCCCTTGCCGCGCTTGCCGACGCGTTTTAGCGGGTGCGTAACGCGTCCCGCATCGTGCATGCGAGCGCTGTAGCATGCGCCCTTTTGGCAGCCGCGCGGGTTGTAATCGGGCACGTCTTCATTGGTCTGAGGATAGATGCCCGCCTGTTCTTCGCGCAGGACGAACCCGTCCTTGACGTAAACGTTCCAGTTGCAGCCGCGCTGATACCAGCAGTTGACGTGATGGGTTCCCTTGGCAACCCGGTCCCACTGCCAGCGCTGGCGGTAGACGTCCTGCCAGTCGGCGTAGCTCGGTGTCGCCAGTGGAGTGGAGGCCCGCGCCGCAGATTCCGGCAGGACCAGCTTACCCAACGCAAGGCCGACCGCCGCAAGCCCAGTAGCCCGCAGGAAATCGCGTCTGCTCAAACCAAACCCGGCGTCTCTCATGCCTCGCGCGCTCCTCTCGGCCGCGACCGCCCTCCCCCCTCTGCCCGGGGCGTCGCCAAACAAACGTTCGTTTGTATTACCCCCAGGACGGCTTCATTGCAAGGCCAGGCTGCTGCAAGATTTCCTTGTTGTTTCAAAGACTTCTAGTGTCCCGAAAGCCCGTAGACGGAGCTCCCGGGATTGCGTCAGCTCGGTCCACACCCTAGTTAAGAAAGACCCGGGAACCGAGGCTTGCGCTTACCCGAGGAACGACATTGAGCGGCCACGACGCCCCGTCGGAAGAACAGCAGATCGCAGCTGCGCTCGCGCAGTATCTCGCAGACCGGATGCCCGCAGCCAGCGAGATCGAGGTCTCCAACGTCAAGAAACATACCGAGGGTTTCTCGCTCGAAACCTATTCGTTCGACGCCGGCTGGAGGGAGAGCGGAACGCGGCGGCAACAGCGCTACGTCATTCGACGCGAGCCGCCGGCCGGTTTGCTCGAACCTTACGATTTGGAACCGCAGTTCCGCGTGCTCGCGGCCGTCGAAGATACCCCGGTGGTAGCGCCGAAGGTCTTTTGGTTCGAACCCACCGGCACGATCCTTGGTGCGCCTTTCTACGTGATGGAATGGGTCGAAGGCGCGGTGCCGCTTCCTACGCTCGATGAAAACGACAATCCGCCCTTTCCCGACGAGCAGGAACGACGCTCCATCGGGCGCGATTACGCGAAGATCCTCGCGGCGATTCACCGGGTCGACTGGAAAGCCAAGGATCTCTCCTTCCTCGGCGTTCCCGCCGATGCTCGCGAGGCTGCCGAGCGCGCGATCGAACTCTGGGAAGGATACACCTCGCGCGCGCGTCTGGCGCCCCAGCCCATGATGTCGGAGGCCTTCGTTTGGCTACGACACCATCTGCCGCAGCGGGGTCCGGTGGCACTGGTACACGGCGACTATCGAACGGGGAACTTCATCATGCGCGACGGCCACATCGTCGCCTTTCTCGATTGGGAGATGGTCCATCTCGGCGATCCGATGGAAGACGTCGCCTGGAGCGTGTCGCGCATTTGGCGTGGGGAATCGCCGCTGGCCGGCCATTTGCTGGATCGAGAAGAGTTCTTTTCTTGGTACCGAGAGGCCGGCGGCGCGGACACCGATCCCGAGCGTATCCGCTTCTACGAAGTACTCTCGGGGGTCAAAATGGCGGCAATCATGCTGACCGGTATCAAGGCATGGCACGATCAACGTACCGCCGACATGCGCATGGGGTTCTTCGATCAACAGTTGCCCGGAATGAACGCGATCATGGCCGACGCGATGGGGCTGCTTCAGCTACCCTGACGGCGAGGTGCACGGTGAACGTACTGGACCTTCAAGAGATGCTCGCTGGAATCGTCCGAACCCTTGACGAGGAAGTCGGGCCCCACGTGGCAACGGGTGCCGCGCGAGCCCAGTTCTACTCTTCCCTCGACCTCTTGAACAATCTCAGCTCCAAACTCGACTGGAAGCTGGAATTGCTGCAAGCGGAGACGGAGAGTATTGACTCCGCGCTGGAAACCGCGCTCGGCGCGTTCGCCGAATACAGCGGTCTGCCCGAGCGCCTGGCAGCGGCGCTCGAAGCGGCTCGTGAGCGGCGAGTGCAAGCCGCCTCGGCCGACGAGGGGGTCACTCGCTGCCGCCTGGCCAGCGAAGCCCTCGAACTGGTAATCGAGGGCCTGGGGCACGCCGACAGTGAGTCGGCGCAGCCTGCCGCGAAAGCATTGCAGACGGCACGCGAGGCCGTCCGCCAACATCTCGTCAATCAGACGATTCGAGATTCGATGTTCCTCAAACCCATGATGCTGAAGAAGATTTCACAAGGATGAGAACGAGGGAGGTAAAGGATCGATGATCAGTTCGACCGATGGGATCAGCGCGCAGGATGACCGCCGACACCAACCCGGAGCGGGTTCGCTGCCGCTCTGGAGCGAAAGCTACTGGTTTCCCATCTACGATCCGGAAAGCAAGGTCGGCGTCGTTACGCGCATCGGCATCCTTCCCAATCAGAACAAGGCCACCCTCTGGCTGTTCCTGTCACACAACGGGAAGATCGTTCACAACGCAACGAATCTCGATTGTCCGCTTCCCCAAGGCGACATCGACGAGCTGCGCGTCGGCAACGTCGTTTATCGGTGCATCGAACCTCTGCGCAAATGGCGCCTTACGTACGATGGCGGAGACTACGGAATGGATCTGGAATGGGACGCATTTTGCCCGGTCTACCAGTACCCGCCCCCACCAGACTCCACCGTCGATCAGGCAGCACGACATATTGAACAGTCAGCAACCGTTCGCGGCACGATCACGATCGCCGGCAAGCCGATCTCGGTTCGCTGCCTCGGGCACCGCGACCACTCATGGGGCGGCGAACGAGACTGGACCAAGTTGTGTACCTGGACCTACATGTCGGGCGAGTTCGACGAGGCACTGTGTTTCAACGCCGTGCAGATTTGGTTCGCCCCGGACGCGATGTTCAAGGTCGGCTTCTTCTGGGACGGCGAAGAGGTCATGGGGCTCAACGACCTGGGTGCGACGATCCATACGAACGCCGACCGCACGCAGCAAACCGGTGCGTCGCTATGGATCGAAACCGAAAAAGGCGACCGCTACGACATTGACGCCAAGGTGATCGACGTCTGTCCCGTGCGGATCGGACCGACGCAGGTGAACGACGCGATCACCCGCTTTCAACTCGGCGATCACGTCGGCTACGGCATCATCGAATACGGCTATCAGACCGACGCCGACGGCAAACCCGTCGGCGTCGAGGCCGCCTGCGGCAACGGCTGATCTCTTAGGGCAAGCGGTTATAGGTCGTTGCCGTCAGGAAGTTGCCCCGATCGGCACAGCCGGCGACCGTAATCAGCATTTGCTTGATCACCGCCGCACGGATCGGGCCTTCCAGGAGCAGCGTTGTCCGCGTTCCCTCCGTCTTACTCCGGGCAACCAACTTGACGTCCTCGATCGGCTTTTCCCACTCGGGGCCGCGCGAAAGTATCGCCTTGGCGCCGTCTTTGGGGTTCCAGCGCCACACGGTTGCAGGCTCGCCTTTCGTGCCAAGATCGAACGTACGCATGCGCTCGCCCTCCGGCAGAAGAACCTCGACCTGGGGACAGGTATTCTGGCCGTCGTCCCAGCTGATCAGCAAGCCGAGCTGCTCACCGTCGCGCACCGCCTTTAGCGACAACGGCTCGTAGTGCCGCATCCAACCGCCCTTGGGAACCAGGCGGGAGAGTTCGGTCTCCTTGGCCGACTGCCACACGGGAGCATCGATCGAGTCGGCCAGCTTGGCGTCGGTAACCGCGACCTCGGTGGGCGAGGCCTGCTTGACGTGCAACGTTTTACCGAACGAGAGTACGTACCTGACAACCGTCCAGCGCTCATCGGGGGTCATCGCCTCTTTCCAGAAACCGGTCATCGGCGAACCATCCAAACCGGTAAGGACGCGCATATACAGGTCTTCCGACCGGCTTCCGCCCTTGAACAGGCCTACGTTGAAACTGCGCGGATGGACCGGGTGCCCCCAGTTGTCGAGCATCTCCTCGGGCTTCTTACCGTCGCCCTTACCGGTCTTGCCGTGGCACCCATCGCAGCCGATCTTCACGTAGAGTTCCGCCCCTTTCTTCTGGACCTCCTCGGCGGTGAGCTCGGGGGCCGGAGGGACGACCTCCCCCTCGGGTACTTCGTAGAGCGCAAACCAGTTCCCCTCTTCCCCTTCGGGACCGCCGAGGGTCTTGACGAAGGCAATGACGTCGGCGATCTCCTTGTCCGTCAGGTGGCGGAAAGAAGGCATGCCGGTTCCCGGCATGCCGTTGGTAACCGTGTGCAAAATGTCCGCGTCCGTCGGAAGCTCACCTGTCTGAGTCGAGCGAATCTTGTAAAGCCCGGGCCGGAAGTCTCTCGGCCTCGGATCGAACAGCTCGGCCGCGGGCCCGTCGCCGAAGCCCTTGGCTCCGTGGCAAAATGCGCAGTGGTTGTCGAAGACGGCGGCGCCGGCTTCCGCGTTTCCAGCTTTCACGTCTGCGGCTTCTATAGCGAACGCCGCGGGCACGCTCAGCAACAAGAGCAACGCACAGGTAGCAAGACTCAGAGTGGGGGATTTGATGTTCGTCATCGTTCTACGGGACCCTCCGTCTTTACGAGGTAGGCAGCGTCGGCACCGCAATAGGCGGAAGTAAAGCCAAGCAGTCCGCGCCAAAATGCCGGCGCTTCGACCTTTTCGAGTTTTGCTATCGCCTTGGGCAGCCAGCTGGCCGGATGGCGCGCCAAGAAATCGCGCTGTGCACGGCGCAACGAGGCGACGTCACCACCAGCACGAATGGTTTCGACTTCCTTGAACGAGAGAAAATGAAGGAACTCGAGTTCCGTCGTGAGATGATCCGGAAGATCGCGTTCGTCGGAAGAGATCGTCAATCCAAAAAATCGGTAGAAGCGCAACGCCTCTTCCATGATTCGCTGGCGATCGCCGCCCCACGTACCACCGTACAGCGGACAGGGCGGTCCGCCCATGCCGACGTCGAACAGTCCCACGTACGCCGACTGGAACTCGTCGTAATCCGGCTCCACTCCATCGAGTTGGACGAGCAGCTCGTCGCAGCCTTCGATGGCGTACGGCAGGTGGGGTATCACGTCGCGGGCAGCCGGCGCGAGTTCGTGCGCCAACGCGACTTGATGAAAATCCTCCCAGGGAAACGCCAGCCAAGCAGCCAAGTACCGGTACAGGGTGCTGCGCGCCGCGGCGTCGCGCTCGGCACCCTCCTGAATGGAATCGATTGTTGCTATTTCCGTCATGCCATCCTCTCGATCTCTACCTTGGTATCACGGTCGACCTGGCCCGGCTCATAGTGGCCGTAAGACCAGCCCAAATGGCCGTAGTCGCCGGCAAGTTGCGTTACTTTGAGCGGCGCAGGCGCCAGATGCTGGTGGCTGGTCCCGCCGTCGAACTGAAACGGCTCCCATGCGTGGTACACGCTGATGAAACCCTGCGGCATGTTCGCAACGACCTTGGCGCGCAAGAGCGCGCTGGCGACATCGTTGTATACACGCACACGGTCGTGGTCACGAATGCCGCGCGCCCTGGCGTCGGCGGCGCCGACCAACGCGACCGGTTCGCCACGCTGTAGCCGCAGCATCCAGCGGTGATCGCGCCAAATCGCATGGATGCTCCAGCGCGCGTGACCGCCGGAGAGTGTCAGCGGATAATCGCCGCCGGCCGAAGGCGGCGGTTTGAAGCAGGGTAGCTCCTCGCCGAGTTCGAGGAACCAGCGGTGGTCCACGTAAAACTGCTGCCGGCCGGTAAGCGTCGGATAGGGCCGTTTGTCTTCGACGAACCAACGCATCGGCACCATCGGCTCGCTCGATGAGTAGTCGGAGTAAACTCCGGTGGTTCCGCCCTGCTGGCCCATGCCGGCGATGCGCCGGTGGCCAAGGTCGCGTAACTCGGCGAGATCCAGCCCCTTCGAGGCCGTCGAAACCGAGAGGATGAATTCAGCGACTTTCTCTTCGTCGTCCGCGCCAAAGCGTCCGTCGTCGCTGAACGAAGCGGCCAGTTCGGCGAGACGACGGCGCTTACCGAGATAGTCGTCGTACCCGTCGACTCCTTTCTCGCGCGCTTTGGTCGTCACCCGTTCGGCAAGCCGATGAAAAATCCACCACTCGGGACGCGACTCCGCGTACGGCTCGACCGCGTTTTCGGAAAGGGTCACGTAGGGGATCATTCCCGGGATGTATTTGAATCCGATCTTCTCGTACCAACTCGCTGCCGGCAGGACGACGTCGCTCGCGAGCGCCGTCTCGCTCATACGAAAGTCGACGGTAACGGCCGCCTCGAGCTTCGGCCACAGCGATTTCTTGATCAGGTCTGCGCTGCGCGAGTGCCGTAGGACATTGCCGAAAATGGAAAATAAAAATTTCGGAGGCTCACCCCGCGCGATCGGAAACCACCCACCATCGAGTGCCTCGTCAACATAGTCCGAGACCGGCCGCGGAAGTTTGGGATCGCCGTATTCTTTTCTACCGCCCCGCTCCTCGAGCCCTGCATGAATGTAATGCCAAAGCCCTGCGGGGACGAAGTACTGAGAAAAATCGGCCAGGTTCTCCTCCGGGTCCTTAAAGTAGCTGCGGGTCGCCAACAGCAGCAGATCGACCAAACCCAAATCACGCTGCATGGCCAGTACCGCCATGCCCTCCATCATGATGAAGGCTCCCGAGCGCCAGCCCGCACCGGCCTTGCCGATATTCCCGGTAACCGACGCCAGCAGGATTTGGCTGCGCTGCAACAAGTCGGAGTGGTAGAACTTGCAGGAGCCGTACTGCGAGAGGATCAGCGCGCGCTCGGCCGAGGCGAACTCACGCGCGAAGCGGCGAATGTTGGCGGCGCGCACACCGGTAATCCGCTCGGCCGATTCCGGGCGACAGTCACGGTCGAGCGTCGCCTTGAGCCGCGCAAAAACCGGTTCGACCGCTATTGCCTCGCCGTCGGCAAGGGCAACCATCCAACTCCCTTCGAGCGCCGGGCGAAGATCACCGAGCGCAAGCGAGTCGCTGCCGCTTCCTTTCGATCCCGGCGCGGGAGCCACGCGTTCGGTCGCCTCGTCCCACACGTAGAATACGTCTCGTGCCCCACCCTGGCGGAGATCCGATTCACGCAAGAAACGACCGTTGTCGCTGCGTACGAGCAGCGGTAGATCGGTCTGCTCGCGAAGATAAGCGCTGTCGTGACGATTCTCTTCGAGGATGACTTGTACGGCGGCCAGCGCCAGGGCGGCGTCGGTTCCCGGCTTCGGGTTGAGCCAAAGATCCGTATGAATGGTCGAGGGACTGTAGTCCGGTGCAATATTGATCACGCGCCCGCCGCGATAACGCAGCTCGGTCAAGAAGTGCGCGTCCGGAATACGTGTCATCACCGGGTTGAAGGCCCATTGAACGAGGTAGTCCGAGCGAAACCAGTCGTCCGAACTGCCGTCGGTATGGGCCGTGCCCAGCGTCATCGTCCCGCCGAAGGCAACGTCGCCGATCATCGCCATCGAGTCGGTAATCGGTGCGCCAAGCATCTTGAAGAAGCGCATCGCCGCGCCGGTATGCGGACCGTAGTCCATCTCGGGTCCGAGTTCGGCGATCAAGCCGTGCCCCCCCTGCGACCGTACGCTTTCGACCAACGCTTCGGCAACCCGATCGAGCGCCTCGTCCCAAGCGACTCTTTTCCAGCGGCCTTCACCACGCTCACCGACGCGCACGAGGGGATAGGAAAGACGGGTCGAACCGACGAACAAGTCGCTGGCACAAGCGCCTTTTTGACAGCCCCGAGGATTGAAGTCCGGGCAATCGGCTTGCCCCTCGTCGTAGCTGCCGGCCTGCTCTTCGCGCCAAACGATGCCGTCACGCACGTAAAGCTTCCAGGCGCAGGCGGAGACACAGTTGGCATTGGAATGGGTCCCGTTGGCGACCCGATCCCAGCTCCAGCGCCCGCGATAGATGTCGCGCCAGTCGCCGTAGACCTCCGGCGATGGCGAAGCCGGCCTCGCGGCCGCGGGCGAGGCCAGCACGGTCAGGCGCGATAGGGCGAGCGACGCCACGCCGGCCACTCCCGCCCGGAGGAAGGCGCGCCGGCTGATCGGCAAGCCTGGGCTCATACCCGTTCGACCTCGATCGTTGTTCCGCGCGGCCCGTGACTGGGCGCCCCGTAGCTTACGCGGTAGTGCAGGTGGCCGTACCCGCCAGCCAAATGTAGCACCTTCCACGGAGAAGGAACGGGCTCCCCCTGCCCCTTGTGTCCGGCAAACTGGTGCGGCTCCCAGGCGTGGTACATCACGACCTGCCCCGGACGCACGGATTCGCTCGGCTTGGCCACGCATTCGAAACTGCCGACGTCATTGAACACGCGCACGCGGTCGTTGTCGGACACCCCACGCGCGCGCGCGTCCTCGGCGTTGAGCCATAGCGCCGGCTCTCCGCGTTGCATGCGCAGCATCAGATCATGGTCGCGCCAGATCGCGTGAATGCTCCAGCGGGTATGCCCGCCCGTGAGTCGCAACGGGTAGTTGCCGCCGGCCGCGGGTGGATCCTTGTGGACCGGGAGTACCTCGCCGGCACGCACGAACCAGTCGTGGTCGATGTAGAACTGCTGCCTGCCGGTCAGCGTCGGCCAGGCTTCTTTCTCATCGACCTGCCAGGAGTTCGGATAGGTCGGCTCCTCCATCTTGGGATCGCTGCAGACGGCGTTCTCCACCGAGTACATGCCGTTGGCGGTGACGGGGATGATCCCCCTTTCGAGAGCCTTCTCCCAGGTAGTTCCGCCGAAGACTTCGGAAGTTTCGAAGATGTAACGCATGGCGGTTTGACAGTCCTCGGGATCAAAGCGGCCAGCGCTCCATCGATCGAACAGCGTTTTCAGATCAAAGTCCTTGCCGTGACCGTCCTTGACGACCGATATGTTACGTGCACGAGCGCGCTGCTGAATCCGGCGAGCGAGCGTGCCGAAGATCCACCACTCGTCGCGCGCCTCGCCGAGCGGTTCGACCGCCTTTGACGCCAACACAATGTAGGGGAGGTAGCTTTGCGAGTACTTGATGCTGTCCTTCTCGTAGTAAGCGGCTGCCGGCAACAGCAAGTCGCTATACATTCCGGTCGTCGACATCCGGAAGTTGGCGTTGACGATCAGGCGGAGCTTCGGCCAAAGGTTTTTCAGCGCCAACTGCGGCGTCGGCCAGCGGCGTAAGGGGTTGGGCGCACTGAAGAAGAACACCCGCGGGTCTTTACCGGGCGCCGGATAGACCGGAACCAGGCGGTCCTCGAGCGCGGTCTTCATCGCCTCCTTGTGGCTGAGGCCGGGAACCACATCGTTGTACGACTCTTCGGAAACCATCTTGGCGTACCCCGCGTGGGTGTAGAGCCAGGGCATCAGCGGCGTAAAGAATTCGTCCCAGCTTCGCTTGGTGATCGCCTTCTCGATTTCGCGCACCGGCGGCCTTCCGATGAAGCGAAGCAACAGTCCCTGCCACCACTTGAGATCGTAGTTGCCCGCCAACCGTTCGAAGCCGGTTATCCGCCACCAGGCGCCGAGGCGAAGACCACCACCGGCTTTCCCTTGATTGCCGGTCAGCGCCATCAGAAGGGCAAAAGAGCGGTGCATCAAGTCGGAGTGATAATGCTTGCACGCACCCCAAGAGGCGAAAATCATCGCCGACCCGGCCTCTCCGATGTCGCGCGCAATTCGGCGGACGACGGAGGCCGGCACGCCGGTCGTCTCGGACGTGGCCTGCGGCGCGTAGGACTCGCGTAGCTGACGCCGCAGGACCTCGAAGACGGGCTCGACTTCGACCGTCCCGCCTCCCGGCAGAGCGACCCGATAGCTGCCTTCCAAGGCCGGCTCGGCATCCCCCAGGGCGAGCGTGGGTTTTCTCTGCCCCTGACTACCCGGAGCCTCCATCAGCGCGTTCTTCTTGGCGTTCCAGAAGTAGAAGACGTCGTCTTTCCCGCGCCGCTTGAGATCGCTTTCGCGCAAGAAGCGACCGTCGTCTTTACGTACCAACAGTGGCAGGTCGGTCTGCTCGCGAACGTAGGGGCGGTCAATCAAATCTTCCTCGATCAGTACGTGCGCCACCGACAGCGCCAAGGCGGTGTCGGTTTCGATCCGAGGATTCGCCCAAAGGTCGGCATGCACCGCCGTCGCGTTGTAGTCCGGCGCGACGACGATCACCTTGGCTCCCCGGTATCGCGCTTCGGTAATGAAATGCATGTCCGGGATTCGCGTGTAGACCGGATTGCCGCTCCAGATGACGATGCAGTCCGAGCGAAACCAATCGTCCGAGGTACCTTCGCAGTTGAACATGCCCCAGGTCTGCACGCAGCCCATCGGCATGTCGCCGACGCCGGCCCAGTCCTCGATATGCGCGGCCCGCATCAGGTTGACCAAACGCAGTTCGGCCGCCGTGCCGGGACCGAAGTCCATGTTGGTCGTCCCCTGGTCGTAGACCACCGTCTCCGGACCGGACTCGACTGCAGCGTCGATCACTTCGTCGGCAAAGAGATCGAGCGCCTCGTCCCAGCTGATGCGCTTCCACTTTCCACCACCTCGCTCGCCGACACGCTTGAGCGGATACTTCAGGCGCGACGGCGCCGCCATCAAGCTGCTGTAGGTCGCTCCCTTCTGGCAGCCTCGCGGGAAGAAGTCGGGACAGTCGGCCCTGCCGCCATGGTCGTAGGACTGCGCCTGCTCCTCGCGCACAGCAATGCCGTCTTTGACGTAGACGTGCCACGCGCAGGAGGAGAGGCAGTTCGTGCGCGTATGCGAGCAGCGCGCGACCTTGTCCCAGTTCCACTTCTGGCGAAACAGGTCGCGCCAGTCGCCGTAAGCGTCGCTACCGTCCGCCGCCCAGGCGTGCGAGGCCGTAGGCGCTGCGGGTTCTAACGAACTGAGCGCGAGAACCGCTACTATGGCTCCTGATGTCTTCAGAAAGTGCCGCCGCGTCATCGCCGTCATGGTCGTCCTCCGTTCTCGCCCGTCTCGTGGTTCTCAGGCCTTTTCCACCTCGACCCGGGTATCTCGGTCGAACTGGCCCGGCTGCATGCAAATCGTCATCGGTCGCAGGTGAAATTGTCCGCCGGACAGCTCCACCGGGTTGATCGGCGTCGGCATGAGATTTTGGAAACCCTTGCCGTTCCTGAACTGAAAGTTCTCCCAGGCGTGGTAAATGATCACCTGCCCCCGCCGTACCGCCGGGGTCGGTTTCACCTGAATGTGGAAGCTGTCGAGGTCGTTGCGGACGAGCGCAAGGTCGCCGTCCCCGAGACTTCGCTGGGCGGCATCCTCGATGCTCATGTACATTACCGGTTCGCCCCGTTGCTGGCGCAGCATCAAGGCATCGTCGCGCCATTGGGAATGGATGCTCCAGCGGGTGTGCCCGCCGGTGAGGGTCAGCGGATAGTCGCCTCCGGCGGTCGGAGGATCCTTGTGCCGCGGCAGCGCTTCGTCGAGTTCCCGATACAGCTCTTGATCGATGTAGAACTGAATGCGGCGCGTCGTCGTCGGGTACGGAACCTTGTCGCGTACGTGGTGAACCAGGGGAGTCCAGGTCTCGTCCTCGCCGGCGTCCGTCGCGTTGCCTATGGAAACCGAGCTGTTGCCGGGTTTGGTGAACCGCGTGAAGCCTTTGGACTGAATTTCCTGCCAGGCGTTCTCCTTGAGATTCGTCGACTTGGCCAACAGTTCTCCGGCAACCTCGCCTTCGTCTTCCGCGCCGAAGCGACCATCGTAAGTAAACTCGCGATGCAGATTTTGTAGCGAATGATCGCGGCCCATATCGTCGACGTACTCGTCGATGCCCTGCTGACGCGCAACCTCGGATATCTTGCGCGTCAGATGGAATATCAACTTCCATTCATGCCAGGCCTCCGCCGTCTCGACCGCTTTGGTTCCGCCGTGCAGGAACGGCATCAGCGGGGTGCCCCACTTGTGATCGTTACGCTCATACCAAGCTGCGATCGGCAGCACGTAATCAGCAAACATCCCGGTCGATGTCATGCGCCAGTCCAGCACGCTGATGCGCGTTAGCTTCGGCCATAAGTGTTTGAGTAGCAGCGGGTACGCCCGGATGCGTCGCAGGATGTTGGAGCCCAAGGTGAACATCATGCGCGGGTCCTTACCCGGAGCCGGCCGCAGGTATTGCCACCCCTTTTCTAGAGACTCGTCGAGGTATTCCTTCAGCGGGCGTTTCAAGTAGGGATCCCACTCCGCCGTGCGCCCACTGTACTCGAGAAGTCCTCCGTGGACCGCCCAGAACAGCACGCCGCAGGTAAACAGCAAGCCCTGCTTGTAGGAATCGCGTGCCAACTCGTACGCGACCATCTCGTCGGTAAAGCCCTGCCACTCGAGCCACTTCTTCTTGGGCAGGATATTCGCCCAAAGCTTTGCCGTATCGACCAGGCCGATGCGGCTGATGGCGAACTCATCGAAGCCATCGTTCGTGAGAAACGGGAATGCCACGAAGCCCCCGCCCTTCTTTCCGATGTGCCCGCGCAGCGCGAACAACAGCGCTTGGCTGCGCTCGACGAGATTTCCGTGGTAATACTTCGAGAAGTTCGAGGTCGTTACGTTCGTCGCCGCCTCGGCCCGCCCAAAGTGCTTCGCCAGTTGCCGAATCATCTGGGGCGGCGTGCCGCACATCCTGCTCGCGCTTTCCGGCGTGTAATCGGCCAGGCGCTCGCGCAAACGCTCGAACACCGGACGGACGGTCGCTGGTCCGCTGGTCGTGTCGACCTCGTAGCGCCCTTCGAGCGCCGGATCCGCGCCGGCCAGTTGCAGCCCGTTACGCGGTGCTTCGGCGACTTTCCCGCGACTGCGGTCGTACCAGTAGAAAATATTTTCGTCGCCGCCTGCCTTGAGGTCGCTCTGCCGAAGCAGCTTGCCGTTGTCCTGCCGGACCAAGAGCGGCATGTCGGTCTGTTCGACGAGGAAGTCGTGATCGTAAAGGCCCTCGTCGACCAACACTTTCGCCACCGAAAGAGCCAACGCCGCGTCTCCCCCCGGCTTTACCGGAACCCACAGATCGCAGTGCATCGACGAGGGACTGTAGTCCGGCGCGATCGTGATGATCTTGGCGCCCTTGTAGCGTGCCTCGTAGAGAAAGTGCGCGTTGGGAATCTGCGTGGCGACCGGGTTGGCGCCCCAGATCAAGATCAAGTCGGAGTAAAAATAGTCATCGGCCGAACGCTCGAAAACGATCTTGCCGAAGGTCTCGCCCGCCCCCCGATGACCGTCACCGATCTCGGTATTCATATCGAGCGAGACAGTGCCGGCAAGATAGGAGAATCGCGACTGTGCGGCCGCCATCGCACCAAAGGTGTAGAGCGGCCCATTGTCCCAAAAGATCCGGTCGGAGCCCTCTTCCGTGACGACGCGAACGAACTCGCTGGCCAAATCGTCGAGCGCCTCATCCCAGCTCACCCGTTTCCACTTGCCCGCCCCGCGTGGGCCGATGCGTTTGAGCGGATAGCGCACCCGCGCGTCGTCGTACATGCGCTCGCTGTAGCAGGCGCCCTTCTGACAGCCGCGAGGATTGAAGTCCGGGACCTCGGGGCGGGTCTGCGGGTAGCCCGCAACCTGCTCTTCACGCCAAACGATGCCGTCCTTGACGTAGACGTTCCAGGCACAGTGCGACTGGTACCAGCAGTTCGTGAAATGCGAGCTCTTGGAAATCCGGTCCCAGGTCCACTTCTGGCGGTAGATGTCGCGCCAGTCGCCATAGGTACCGGCCGCTGCGGATGGCGGCGTTGCTGCAAACGCGGTGCACGGGCCGCCGGCCGGCCTCCAACGCGACAGCGCGACTCAGAGGGCGCGCAGCGCGACCCGCGCTGTCGTCACCAGCTCGCACATGTCATGCAGCGCCTGCTTGGTCGCCGTCAACATCTCGAACGAGGGCAGTGAGCAGGGGCCGGTGTCGGTGAGGACGACCGGGCCGCCTTGCTCGCCGCCTCCGAACTCGGGAGCCCCCACCAGCAGCGAGCGCAGCTTGCTGGCGGAGATCCGCTCGCCGGGGGCCGCCTCGGCGAGCTCGTAGGTGGAGGTGAGGTAGCCGATCGTGACGCGCTCGAAGAGGTAGCGGCTCGGCGCCTCGGGGTCGGGCAGCACGCCGAGCGGGACGCCCCAGAGGGAGCCGTCCGGGATCACGAACCAGCGCTGGGCTTCGCCCACGGCGCTGCGCAACGGTGCGAGGATTTGCTCGGCCAGCGCTGCGCGCGACTTGGGGTCGTCGGCGCGCTCGGCGCGCATGGCGGCGGCGAAGGCCTCTGCGGCGCGCTCGATCGAGGCGCCGCCTGCCCGCGAGACGG
>CAZJCO010000029.1:0-14901 GCA_964544375.1 uncultured Myxococcales bacterium | reverse complement strand
CGGAGGCTCGTGAGCGAACACGCTTCAACGCAGCCGGCGACCGTCGTCATCGTCGGCGCCGGCATCGCCGGCCTGAGCGCGGCGTACCGCCTGCACCGCCTGGCCAGCAAACAGGGCGTCGAGCTGCAGCTTCGCCTGCTCGAAGCCGACTCACGCGCCGGCGGGAACATCGAATCCGTGCGTCGAGGTAGATTGCTGCTAGAGCGCGGGCCGGATTCGATCATCACCGAGAAGCCTTGGGGCGTCGCCTTGTGCAAAGAACTCGGTCTCGAAGACGAGCTGATCCCGACCGACCCGGATCACCGCGGCAGCTTCGTCGTCCGCGGCAAACGCCTGCACGCCGTACCCGACGGTTTTCACTTGCTCGCCCCGTCGAAGATTCGCCCCTTCGTTACCTCCCGGCTGTTTTCTGTCCCCGGCAAGTTGCGCATGGCCTGCGAGCCCTTCGTTCCTGCGCGCCGCGACAACGGAGACGAAAGCCTTGCGTCCTTCGTCCGCCGCCGCCTCGGCCGCGAGGCGCTCGACCGCATGGCCCAGCCGATGGTCGGAGGCGTTTACACGGCCGATCCCGAGGAACTCAGTCTGCGCGCTACGATGCCCCGCTTTCTCGAACTCGAGCGCAAACACGGCAGCGTCATTCGCGGCATGATGCGCGCCGCACGAGAGGCGCGCTCGGCCGTCTCGACGGCGCGCGGCCCGCGTTACGATCTGTTCGTCTCTCTGCGCGGTGGCCTCGAGGCGCTGCCCGAGCGTCTGATCGAAGGGCTTCCAGCCGGAACCCTTGAGACCGAAGCTCCGGTGACGCGCGCGTGGCAGGAAGACGGCAAGTGGAATATCGAGACGATCGGACCGACGATCACCGCCGATGCTCTATGCCTGGCCGTCCCGGCGCACGCGGCCGCGGCGATCCTCGCGCGGCAAGCGCCCGACCTGGCCCGCGAACTCCAGCAGGTGCCCTACGCGTCGGCCGCCACCGTCAATCTGATCTATCGCCGCGAGCAAATCGGTCACCCGCTCGACGGCTTCGGCTTTGTCGTACCCGCGATCGAAGGACGCGCAATCTTGGCCTGCACGTTCGGCAGTCAGAAGTATCGCGACCGAGTACCGGAGGGACAGGTGATCCTTCGCGCGTTCGTCGGCGGCGCGATGTTCCCCGACAAGTTTGCAATGCCCGACGAAGACATGATCGCCGCTACCGTCGCCGACGTCAGCGACTTGCTTTCGATTCGAGGCGAGCCGCAAGAGGTTCTCGTCAGCCGGTACGAACGCTCGATGGCCCAGTACCACCTCGGTCATCTCGAACGCATCGACCGGGTCGACCGGCTTCTCGAAGCGATTCCCGGGCTGGCGCTAGCGGGAAATGCGTATCGCGGAACCGGAATCCCCGACTGCGTCCACAGCGGCGAATTGGCCGCCGAACGCATGCTGGCCTACCTCAAAACGTCCTGAACTCGCTCCCGGGCAAAGGAATCGCGCGGGGCTTCATCGCCCCGCAGACCCCGCCCAACGTCACAGCTGCGGCAGAATTTCCTTCTTGAAGATCTCGGGCTGCGACAAGCCGTCCCCGAAGGTCGCAATGTCCTGAAAGAAGAAAACCACCGCTTCGCAACCCTTTCTCTTCCATTGATCGAGAAACTCAACGCACTGCTCGGGCGTTCCCTTGCAGCGCGTGTGCTCGAACACCAGGTCGCGGTTGACGTCTTGTCCTGCGATACGCCGAAAGTAGTTCTCGAGTTCTTCGTCATTGCGGTAGCAGATGCCGCCCGACATCGCGGTCAGCCGGATTTCGTCGAAGTCGCGGCCGACATCGAGGCAGTGTTTCTTGAGGACTTCGACGGTTTCGTCGAATTCCTCGAGCGGCCCGTTGTAGTTCCACACGTCGGCGTACTCGGCGACCAAACGCAGCAGCACTTTGCGACCGCGGCCGCCGATCCAAATCGGCGGGTGCGGTTGCTGCAACGGCTTGGGTTCGCAGACGGCCTCGTTCAAGCGGTAGTGCTTCCCTCCGTAGCTCGCCATCGGCTCGCTCCACATCAGACCGAGCACGTCGAGCGCTTCGCGCAGTCGCGCCAAACGCTTTCCGACGGTGCGAAAATCGTAACCGAAGGCTTCGAACTCTTCAGCATACCAGCCCGAACCAACGCCGACGTTGAGACGGCCGCCGCTGGCGACGTCGATGCACGCGGCGATCTTGGCCAAGTAGGCCGGCTCGCGGTACTGCACGCAGGTGACAAACTGACCAATGCGCGCGCGTTCGGTGATCTCGGCCAGAGCAGCCATCATCGTCCACGCTTCGAAAGTCGCCTCGACGCGCTTTTGAGGAAAAGTATGGAAGTGATCGTAGACCCACAGGGAATCCCACCCGGCCTGGTCGAGTCCCCGGCTTACCCGGCGTACCGTGTCCCATTTGGCGACGGCACCCTCGACCCCGGCCAAATCCAGACGCCAGCCCTGCGGCACCAAAGTTCCAAATTCCATCGTAATGCGCCTCCCGTTTGCAGATTCCGCTCTCAGCCTATTATCGCGGATGCCCAGCGGGCGCCACGAGGCGCACCGGGCCAGCAAGCTACGCGTGCAGACGGCTATGCAGATCGCCAACTTAGCCGCAGCGACCCACCGCTTGCGACGAATGATCCTTTTCTTCTTGCTGCACCTCGCGGCGGCAGATACACATGAAGGCGATGCCGAGCGAGATCACCCTCGCCCCCGGGCTGCTGATCGCCATGCCGCAGCTCCAGGATCCTAACTTTCACCGCAGCGTCGTGCTGATGATCGAGCATCAAGAGGAAGGGTCCTTCGGCCTGATCGTCAACCGGCCGAGCGACTACCTAGTCAAAGATTTGCTCGAAACGCTCGACGTACCGTGGCACGGCACGAATGACGAACCGGCCTGGTGGGGCGGTCCGGTGCAACCGGAGACGGGCTGGATCCTGCACGAACCGGCAATCGAACTGTCCTCGGAACTGAGTCGTGAAATCGTTCCCGGCTTGCACATCTCGTCGGCGCCGGCCGCGCTACGTGCGCTTGCCGAGGATCCCCCCGACCGCGTGCGCTTCATCCTCGGCTACTCCGGCTGGGGGGGCGAGCAACTCGAGCGCGAACTTTCCGAGGGCGCCTGGGTGAACAGCGACCTCACCGCCGATCTGATCTTCGACACACCGGCGGAAAGCATGTGGGAGGTCGCCCTGCGGCGCCTCGGCATCGATCCCGAAGCCTTGGTGCCGGCAAGCGGCATCCACTGACGCGCTATCGCGCGTGTTCCCGCACCGCATCGCACTCCACGCCGCGGGAAGCGGCGAATCACTTGCACGCATTCCAGGCCTGCGGGCAGGCTAGCCGCCACACCACCTCGAAGAGAATGCGCGTGCCGAGTTCGAGGTTATCCTGGCTGATCCGTTCGTCGTGGCCGTGGATCGTCGCCAACTCGTCGCGCGTGAGCAGCGCGGGAATAAAACCGTAGGCAGGCACTCCGACGGCGCGAAACGCGTGAGAATCGGTAAAACCTGGAGACAGCACGGGCAGCACCCCGCCGTCGTCTCCGTAGCGCTCGGCCACGACTTCGCGAATCGCAGCCAGTGGCGGCGCATCGAGAGACGACTGCCCACTGACGTGCTCGAGTACGCGTACGATCTCGATCGACGGATCATCGATCAGGCGCTCGAGTTCGGCGACAAACTCGTTGGGATCCGTGTCGGGCAACAGGCGGCAGTCGAGCGTCGCCTCGGCGGTGGCAGGAATCACGTTATGCTTGTTGCCCGCACGCAGGCCCGTCAAGTTGATCGTGTCGGCAGTCATCGCCGCCAAATGACCGTCGGCCGCGGCAAGCATTTCGACAACTTCTTGCGCCGTGGGATCGAGATCGGCCGGCAGGAAACCCTCTGCCGCCAAGGTCCGCAGCATCGCCTCGACCGGCGCCGTCAGACGCACGCTCCGCTCGCGTTGTTCAATGCGGGCAAGCGCCGTGACCAAACGGGCGACGGCGTTATCCGTGTGAGGCACCGAAGCATGCCCCGGCCGTCCGCGAGCGATGAGCCGCAACCAACAGGGGCTCTTCTCACTCGGGCCGACGCCGAACAGCGTCGTCGGCCGTCCCATGAATTCGCGAAAACCGTAAGCGCCTTCGTTCAGGACCACGTCCGCCTCGAGCAATTCGGGATGTTGACGAGCAATGAAGCGAATCCCGTGCTCGCCGCCTTCCTCCTCGTCGGCTACGGCGAGCAACACGACGTCGCGCTCGAGCTCGAGTGCGACGCGTTTGGCAAGAATCAACGTGAGTAGTTCCATCACGGCCATGCCCTTCATGTCGAGCGCGCCGCGACCCCAAATCTCGCCGTCGATCAATTCCCCACCGAAGGGATCGACCTTCCAGTGCTCCGGTTCGACCGGCACCACGTCTATATGCGAAAGCAGAACGATCGGATGCAGTCCGCTCGGTCGCCGCGCCGGCAACCGCGCTACCAGCGATGCTCTCTCGGGCGCCGACTCGAGCAGGTCAACGGGAATTCCTTCGGCCTCGAGCATTCCCTTCAGAAACAACGCGCCGGCGCGTTCCCGCCCCGGCGGGTTTGTGGTGTCGATACGGATATAACGCTGGAGCAGGTCGGTCGCCCATTCGCGGACTTCTCGCCAGTCGATGTTTGCCGCTACTTGTTCCATGCGCGGCATCATAGGCTGTCACGGTCGGCGCGTCGAGGCGCCGCAAAGGACGGGTTGACTAGGGGCAGTCGAGCCTCGACAATTGCCGCGCGCCAGCGCGCACGGAAGCCGTCGATGGCGAAGGAGGCAGAGTAGGACATGGGCGAGCAGCACAGCATCCGCATGGACCGCAACGGACACATCGCCGAGGTCGTGTTGGCAAATCCCGAGCGACTGAACGTCATGGCCCTGCCCGAGTTTTTCCACGAAGTCCGCAAGGTCTTCCGCCAGATCACCGACGACGACGAGATCCGAGCGGTGGTTCTTTACGCCGAAGGCCGTATGTTCACCGCCGGACTCGATCTAAAGACCGCCGCTCCCGCCTTCCTCGGCGATGGGTCGAACGGCTCCGCCAGTGCCGCGACCCGCAATCTTTCGTTGTACCGTACGATCCGCGATCTGCAGGATTGCTTTAGCGCGATCGCACGCTGCCCAAAGCCCGTCATTGCCGCAGTTCACGGCAAATGCATCGGCGGCGGACTCGATTTGATCACGGCCTGCGACATCCGGCTGGCCACGCGAGACGCCACTTTCTCGGTTTACGAGACCAAAATCGCGATCGTTGCCGACGTCGGCACCCTGCAGCGCATCACGGCGGTCGCCGGCAAAGGTCTGGCACGTGAAATGGCCTTTACCGGCAGGTTCATCGACGCCGAGCGTGCTCTGCAGAGCGGCTTGCTCAACCAAGTCTACGACGACCGCGAGCAACTTCTCGCCGCCGCCCGCGCGTTGGCCGACGAGATCGCGGCAAATTCACCGCTGGCCGTGCAGGGAACCAAGCTGGTGCTGAATTATTCCGACGAGCACTCGACCGAAGAAGGTCTGGAATACGTCGCGCAGTGGAACTCGTCGTTCTTCCAGAGCAACGACGTCGTCGAGGCGGTAAGTGCTTTCATGGAGAAACGCCCACCGAAGTTCGAAGGCCGCTGACGTTCGCCGCCGGACCTCGATCTTCGGTCCCGCTTCGATTTGGTTCCGCAAACCGCCCGTGAACCGTATACTAACCTATACCAAAGGGACCACCCCGCACCCGACAAACCGATGACTGCTGCACGCACACGACGCATCTGCCGCTTCCTATTCGCGTTCTATCTCACCGCCGCGGGCACCTGCGGCATCGCGTTTGCTGCGCACGATTATACACCGGGCCGCGGCCTGCACTTGATCGACGGGCACTTGGTACTCGGCGGCTACCTTACCGCCGGTGTCAGTCTACTAGACGAGGAAGCGAAAGAATTTCGACTCGACGACCTCAGCGCGTTCGTCACCTACGTCGCCACCGACGAGCTAAACTTTTTTGGCGAATTCGAACTGGAGGATGCGTTTTCGATTGACGAAGACGGCTTCGACGTCGGTCGTCGCATCACCAGCCTGGAACGGCTCTACGCCGAATGGGAACCCACGCAAAGCTTACGCCTGAGGGCCGGACAGATGCTCACACCGATCGGTATTTGGAACGCGATCCACGCGGCACCGCTGGTGTGGACCAGTTCCCGTCCGGTCGCCACTGAAGATTTCTTCGATACCGGCCTGACCGGCCTGCAGATCGACAGCCGAACGGTGCTGGCCGGCCTCGACATCGTCGGTACCCTGTTTGGGCAGGCCACCGATCCCATCGACGCAACCGACGCGCTACGCCGCATGGAACGCGGCGGCGGCGGACGACTTCAAGTTGGCGACGTCGGCCGTTGGCGTGTCGGTCTCTCCGGTCTGCGCTATCGCGACGACCGCGATCGGCGCTGGCGCAGCGTGGCCGGCGCCGATCTGCTGATCGAAAACCATCGCTGGGAGCTGTCGGGCGAATGGGTAGTGAATGAACCGGACAACGGGCGCAGCACTTGGGCCATGTACCTGCAGGGAGTCTGCCACCTCGGAGGCGGCATTCACCCGGTGCTGCGCGTGGAGCACGTCCGCCGTGAGGGTTTTTCGCGCAATCCTTTGGTACTCGGCCTGGCGTACAAGTCCGCACCGAACACGGTCTGGAAGATCGAGGGTATCGTCGGCCGCAAAGACCTCGGCGTCGGCGGAAACGGCATCCTGACTTCGGTAGCGGTGTTGTTCTAGAGAGATGTCGAAGTGGGTTTCCAGAGCCACCGCCTTCCTGTTGGCGGGGATTGTGACCGTCACCGCGGCGCGCGCCGAGAACGACACCTTCGTCGTCATCGTTCACCCGGACAACCCGCTGACACGGATCGAGCGCGGCGACCTCGAACGGATCTACCGGCGCTTCACGGACTTCTGGCCCGATGGCACACGCATCTTGCCGATCAATCTGCCCTACGGCTCGCCGCTGCGCGATCGCTTTACGCGCGAGGTGCTCCGCTCCGATCGGGACGCTCTCGCTACCTTTTGGAATCGCCGCTATTTCGACGGAGTGCTACCGCCGGCAGTGCTGCACTCGATCGAGGCGACCCGCGCTTTCGTCGCCAAGCGACCCAACGCCATCGCCTATCTGCCGCGCGGAGCGCTGAACGAAACCGTCAAGCGAGTAAGCATCGCCGAGGGACACTAACGTGCCGCCGTCGCTGTTTCGACTGCAGAGCATCCGCACCAAGTTGTTGCTGTTTGCCGCAGCGGTACTGATCGTGCCGACGATCGTCTACGGCGTACTGACCTACGCCGTCGCGCGCCGTGCGTTAGAACCTTCGCTGCGCGAAGAACTCGCCGACGATGCATCGACAGTCAAAATCGCCGTGCAGGAGCTTCTCTCCGGCCACGTTCAGAACGTGGCCACTTGGGCGCGTTTGGACCTCATGCGCGAGATGGTCATCGGCGATCTCGACAAGACGATCTCGCGGTTTCTCGAGGGGATAAAGCAGGATTACGGCGTCTACCTCGATCTGCTGGCGATCGACAACGATGGTGTATGCCGCGCGGCCAGTTCGCCGGAACAAATCGGCACGCCTACCGGACAGGCCGTGCTGCCCGCCGTCGGCGCGGGGCGCGTGGGCGTGCCCACGGTCGAGTATTCGGTTCCGCGCGAAACGTTCTATATCGCACTGACGGCGCCGATTCCCGACCCGGACCACGCCGGCAAGCGCCTAGGAACGTTGCTGGCAATGCTCGATCTCGACTCCTTGCGCGACGTCGTGCGCGCCAAGGTCGGCCACCACACCGTACGCTTGCGCCTGATCGACGGCCAGGGCCGTCTGCTGGCCGGCCCCGGCGAACTACCGCAGCGAAAGCACATTCCCACCTGGCCGCTGCACACCAGCGAGCGGCCGCCGTATCGGGCCGGCCGCCGACCGGTGCTCTTTAACATCACCTCTCCCTCGACCGGCGAGCTGATGGTGGCCGAAACCGGCCTCGACCCGTACCGTTCGCTGCCCGACCTCGCCTGGAGCGTGGTCGCCGCGATTCCTACCGACATTGCACTGGCGCCGGTGCGTCACGTGCGTAACCGTGTACTGTTGTTTGGTTCGGCTGTTACCGCTGCCGGACTGCTTCTGGCCTGGCTACTGTCGAACAATATCGCGCGTCCGATCAATCGCCTGACGCACATTACCGGCCGGATTGCCGACCACGGCACGCTCGAAGAAATCCCCAATCCCCGCAGTCACGACGAAGTCGGCGATCTGACGCGATCGTTTCAGAAGATGATGCGCAATGTTGCCGCTGCGCAAGAAGAAGTCGTACAGTCGGCCAAACTCGCCTTCCTCGGCGAGATGTCGGCCGGCATCGCCCACGAGATCCGAACGCCGCTCGGCATCATCAAGAACTCCGCGCAACTGATCGAGCGGCGTGTCAGCGCCGCCGGCGACGAAGAAGGCGTCGAGTTTGCGCGCTTCATCCAAGAAGAAAGCGATCGCTTGAACGGTGTCGTTACCGGCTTGCTCGATTTTGCGCGGCCGGCGCCGCTCGCGACCCAACCGACCGACGTCAATAAAGTCGTGCGCAAGGCGGTCAAGTTCCTGAAGACGCAGGCATCTTCGCGCCAAGTGGCGCTGCGCACCGATCTGAGCCCACGGATTCAGCCGGTGCCGTGCGACGGCCGTCAAATCTACCAAGTTTGCCTCAACCTGATTCTCAACGCCGTGCAGGCCTGCAGCGCGGGAGGCAAGGTACGCATCACCACCAACGGCTTGGCCGACGGTGTCGAAATCGTCGTGCGCGATGACGGCAGCGGCATCGCCGAAGAAGTGCGCGAGCATTTGTTCACGCCGTTTGCGACCAGCCGCAAGGGCGGCATCGGCTTGGGATTGGCGATCGTTGAGCGCATCATCTCCGCGCACCACGGAGAGATCAGCGCTTGCAATCGTCAAGAGGGAGGAGCGCAGTTCCGAGTGTACCTACCGGCCGCACAAGGTCCGGAAAAAGGAGTAGAAGCGTGAGCGCGAGCAAGACGGTGCTGATCGTTGACGACGAGGAACGAATCCGCCGGGTGTTGCAGGCCTCGCTTTCCGAGCGGGGGTATCAGATCGCGACCGCCGCAGACGGCGAAAAAGCAATCGCAAAACTTCAAGAGCCGGTCGATCTGATTATCACCGACCTGAAGATGCCTCGCGCCGACGGCATGGCCGTGCTGGCCCACGTACGCAAACAGGAGCTGGGGATTCCAGTGATCGTCATGACGGCCTTCGGTACCGTCGACTCGGCCGTCTCGGCGATGAAGAAAGGCGCCTACGACTACATCACCAAACCGTTCAATCTCGACGAAGTCGAGATGCTGGTCGATCGCGCGTTAGCCACGCAGGCCATCGCGCAAGGCTACCGTTACCTCCAGCGGGCCGAGCAGCCGCGGCTCGAAGACCTGGTCGGCAAGTCTCCGGTAATGGAAAAGCTGTTCGAGCAAATCCGTCGCGTCGCGGCCAGCGAAGCGGGCGTCCTGCTGACCGGCGAAACAGGATCGGGCAAGGAACTCGTCGCACGCGCAATTCACGCGCTCAGTTCGCGCAATGGCCGCCTATTCGTACCCGTCAACTGCGCGGCGATTCCCCGCGATCTGTTGGAAAGCGAACTCTTCGGCCATGTCAAAGGAGCGTTCACCGGCGCCAGCGAAGACCGCGAGGGCAAATTCAAAGTGGCCGACGGCGGCACGCTGTTTCTCGACGAGATCGGCGATATGGCTCCCGAGCTTCAAGCCAAGCTACTGCGCGTACTCGAGGAAGGACGTCTCGCGCGAGTGGGGAGCAACAGGGAAATCGGCGTCGACGTACGCGTGGTCTCGGCGACGCATCGAGACCTCAAGGCGGCGGTTGCCGAGCAGAGCTTCCGCGAAGACCTCTACTACCGACTCAATGTCATTCAGATCAAAGTGCCCTCGCTGCGCGAGCGCATCGAAGATATTCCACTGCTCGCCGAATACTTTCTGACCAGTTCGGCGGCGCGCATGGGCCGCCAGCCCTTGATCCTCGAGGCCGACGCCGTCGCGCTCCTGACGAGCTACGATTGGCCCGGCAACGTCCGTGAGCTGCGCAACGTATGCGAACGCCTAACGGTGCTTTCGGACGGTGAAACGGCAAGCGCCGACGTCGTCCTGCAGCTCGTCGATCTCCCGGCATCGGAGGCCGCACGGCCGGTGGCGGCCGGCAAGAGCGGCACGTTGGCCGAGGCGGTGGCCGAAGCCGAAGTCGCGGCGATCGCCGCCGCGCTCGAAAGAAGCGGCGACAACAAGGTTCAAGCCGCGCGCCTGCTCGGCGTCAGCGAGCGTAACCTCTGGTACAAGTTAAAAAAATACGCCGACCGCCTGGGTCGATGAGCGCAGCTCGGGCGCCTCAGGCGGTGCCGACGGCGTCGCGCGCAGCAACGTAGCCAAAGGCCATCGAAGGCCCGATCGTCGCGCCGGCGCCGGCGTAGGTCGGTCCCATCATCGAAGCCGAGCAATTACCGACGGCATAGAGCCCCGGAATCGTCTCGCCGCCTTCGGTCAGTACCCGCGCGCGCTCGTCGGTGCGCAGGCCTCCTTTCGTACCGAGGTCCCCCGCATAGATTACCATGCCGTAGAACGGCGGTTTCTCGATGGGCGCCAGGCAGGGGTTGCGCGGATGGCGCGCATCGCCGTAGTAGCGATCGAAGACCGTCTCTCCGCGCTCGAAGTCGGAGTCTTCGCCGCGTCGAGCGCCGTCGTTGAAGTGGGCCACGGTCTGCGCCAGCCCTTCGGCGTCGACACCGAGCTGCGCCGCCAAGTCGCCGAGCGTATCGGCCTTCTTCAGATAGCCCTGCCGGAGCGCGCTCGGCAGCGCCCAATCGGGCTGCTGCGAGGCCTGCAGCATCGGACCGCAGGGGTATTTCTTGCGGTAGTCGGCATCGAACACGAGGTAGCAAGGAACGCACGGTGCCTCGGGCGAGTTTGCGCGGTACATCGCGTTGACGATGTCGATGTACGGCGCCGCTTCGTTGACGAAGCGTTTTCCGAGCTTGTTGACAAAGATGCAACCGGGAAGGCCCTTTTCGATCACCAGCATGCGTGCACGGTCCTCGCCCGGCACCAGCGTCACCGGCCCCCACCAAGCGTCGTCCATAACCGCCAAGCCGGCCCCCACGGCCTGTCCGAGAGTAACCGCGTCGCCCGTGTTCGACGGGCTGCCGCATGTCCAGGCGGCCTCGGTCGGGTTGGGCAGGAAGCGCTTGCGCAATTCTGCGCTACTCTCGAAACCACCGGAGGCAAAGATCACGGCCTTGTCGGCGCGCACGCGCAGTGCGCCCGTCGGGCGGCCGACCACCGCGCCGACGACGCGCCCGTCTTCGACGATCAGTTCTTCGGCCGGCGCGTTGAGCCAAAGCGGCACGCCGCGGTCGGCCAGAGATAATCGCAGCGGCGCGATCAACGCGTTGCCCAGCGCTAACGAACGGTCGCGCCGGCCTTTGAGCCGGCCGACGACGTCGATCCAATATCCGCCCATGATCTTGGTCGTCAGCGCCATCCAGCCCGGACGCCGGCCGAGAACATCGCGCGCCTCCGTCGCGGTCATCGAAATACGCCCGAGAATGAGTTCCTGCAGTGCCGGCGGGCGCAGCAGATCAAAGTCGTCGCCGAGCTCGCGCGCGTCGAAACGTTCCGCCTCTACGGTGCGCCCGCCCGGGCGCGAGCCGGCCGTCCGCGGATAGTAATCCGGGTACTCCGGCATCACGATCATGCGCAGGCGGGTCTTGCTCATCAGGTATTCGAGCATTTCCGGGCCGTTATCGACGTAGGCCTCGAGGCGGGCGTCTTCGACCGCCCCTCCG
This sequence comes from uncultured Myxococcales bacterium, assembly GCA_964544375.1. Classification (GTDB taxonomy): domain Bacteria; phylum Desulfobacterota; class Binatia; order UBA1149; family SPBQ01; genus CAZQYE01. Next base: position 3,039 of record CAZJCO010000029.1, on the reverse strand, counting down.
GTGATTTCTCGCAGATAGGTCAGGGCGTCCTCGCGGGAGTCGTCGATTCCCGCCTGCCGCATCAGGTGGTTGCAGGGAATCCACAGCGCACCGCCCGACATCGCGGAGCTGCCGCCGTAAAGATCGCTCTTTTCGATCAACAGGGTCTTGGCACCGAGATCGTGAGCGGTGATCGCCGCCGCCATGCCGCCGGCGCCCGAGCCGACGACGAGTACGTCGACCTGATGATCGAACTTCTCAGAAGCTTGATCCGTCACGGATTCCTCCCTTGCGCCTCCCCGCGCCACAGCGTGACCGCCGGCCTGCGTCCGCCCCGGTTTCGGATGAGCCGTTCGATCGAGATCACGACGCGTCGGCGCCGCCGCTAACGCGAATGATGCACAGCCGAACGCTCTGAGTAAAGAAGACGCCGCGCGCCTTGGTCACAGGAAGCGCCGCCGCTACGATAAAAGCACCTGCGGCTGGCCCCGCGGGCCTTGGGAGCACGAGCGTAGGCGATGACCGAAAGGACGGCTAGTGCACGGCAGGAAGAAGCGCCGGACGAAGACTCTCTCGGAAAAACCGAAGAGGACGCACTCTCGCACTTGCGCGTACTCGAACTCGCAGACGCGCAAGGCTGGTACTGCGGTAAGCTGCTGGCCGACCTTGGTGCCGACGTCGTTCGCATCGACGAGACAGACCCACGGGCCCTCCCCACGCTCGACTACCTTTATATGAATACCAACAAGCGCTCGGTCGCGCTCGATCTCGAGAGCGCCGAGGACCAACCACGACTTCAGCAGCTCATCGAGCGTTCGGACCTACTGATCGAGACGCTGGATCCGGCCGTGATCGATCGCCTAGGTCTCGACTTCGAGAGCCTGCACGCCCGTCATCCTCAGCTGGTTGTCACTTCGATTTCCGGCTTCGGGCGCGGCGGACCGCGCGCCAACTACCGTAGCTCCGACTTGGTCGCCAGCGCCCTGGGTGGCGCGATGCACGTGACCGGCGAGCGCGAGGACCCACCGGTGCGGCTGGCCGGCAACCAGGCTTATCTCAGTGCGTCGGTCGTTGCTGCCGCCGCATCCTTGACCGCCCTCCGCCACCGCGACGGCGGCGGCGGCGCGCAGCACGTCGACGTGTCGATCGAAGAAGCGGTCGTTTCCATGAGCCACATCAGCGGGGTCGGCAAGTGGCTTGACGACGGCATCGTTCCGTTGAGAAACGGCAGTAGCCTGTTCGCCTCGGTGCCCTCTGGCGCCTACCGTTGCAGCGACGGCCTGGTCTATCTGATGGTGAACCGGCCCGCCCACTGGAAGGCGCTGGCCGAGTGGATTTGTGAAGCAACCGGCATCGAAGAAGTCCTCGACCCTTTGTTCGAGGGACCGTCTTCGCGGCGCATCCCCTACCGCGACTTGATCGACGTCTACATCGACAAGCTGATCTCGAGTTTGCGCGTCGCGGCGGCCGTCGGCGAGGGCCAGCGCCGCCATATCGCGATCACGCCGATAAGCACGGCCGGAGACGTCGTCGCCAGTCCGCACTTGGCCGCGCGCGGTTTCTTCGTTCGCACGGCCGACCCCGACCTAGGATCGATCGTGATGCCGGGCGCTCCCTACCGTCCGAGCCGCACGCCGTGGCGCATCCGGCGCCCGGCGCCGCGCCCCGGCGAGCACACACGCGAACTGCTGCAGGAACTCCAGCGCAAAGAAGACCAACCGCGCTCGCTCGAAGTCTCCATCGGCGAACGCCGCGCAGCGCGCGGCGACGCACTCGCCGGCCTGCGAATCGTCGAGTTCACCGCTGGCATGGCCGGCCCTTGGATCGGCCGCTTCATGGCCTGGGCTGGTGCCGAGGTGATCCGCGTGGAGTCCCACTCTCGTCCCGACGTTCTCAGACTCTACGTTCCACCGCGTGCATCCAACGGCGCCGCGCAGCCAACCATGTCGCCGTGGTTGACCGACTGGAACGCGGGCAAGCGCTTCGTCGCGCTCGATCTGACCAAGGCCGGAGCGGTTGCCATCGCCAAACGCCTGGTTGCCGCAAGCGACGTCGTAATCGAAAACTACAGCAGCGGCGTCATGGACAAACTCGGTCTCGGCTACGATGAACTCGCGCGCGTCAAGCCCGACTTGGTCATGCTGAGCACTACCGGCTACGGCGCCAGCGGCCCTCAGTGCCGCTATGTCACTTGGGGCCCGAACATCGAAGCCGCTTCGGGACTCGCCGCACTCTCTGGTTTCGCCGAACGCGAGTGTACCATTACGCAATACGCCTATCCCGACGCCGCCAGCGCGGTGCACGGTTTGGTCGCGGTACTCGCTGCGCTGGCCTACCGCGACCGCAGCGGCGAAGGGCAATGGATCGAACTCGCTCAGCTCGAAACCATGGCGGCGATGCTCGGACCGCTGCTGATGGAGCGGATGATCAGCGGTCGCGAGCCCGCGCGCCTCGGCAACCGCGATCTCTCCGCCGCGCCGCAAGCCTGCTACCCCTGCCGCGGCCGCGATCGCTGGTGCGCCGTCACCATCTTTGGCGCGCGCGACTGGGCGGCACTTTGCCGCGTCATCGGCCGCAGCCAGTGGGCCGACGATCCCGGCTTTGCGACGATCGCCGCGCGACGCGAGCGGACCCAGGAAATCGACCATGCGATCGAGGCTTGGACGCGCCGCCGTGAGGCCGAAGCCGTGATGGAGGAATTGCAGGCGGCGGAAATTGCCGCTGGCGTCGTGCAAACCGTCGAGGACCAGTACCGCCGTGACCCGCAACTGGCGGCGCGCGGATTTTTCGAAAGCATCGAGCATCGCACACGCGGCCGAGTCACCGCGGTCGGCGTACCACTGGGTCTGACCGGCACTCCGGGCTCGAGCCGTCACTCCGGATCGGCCGTCGGAGAGGACAACGACTACGTGCTCGGCGAGCTGCTCGGCATGACCCGCGAGGAGATCGCGGCCGCACTGGCCGAAGGCGCGGTCGAACCCGCCCGCTCTTGAACTCGAGCGTCGCGCGCGCGGCGGCCGCCGCCGCGTCCGTGGCCGGGTTCGCCTCCGACGCGCTCGG
>CAZJCO010000028.1:0-15149 GCA_964544375.1 uncultured Myxococcales bacterium | reverse complement strand
GCAAATCGGTCTCGCTCTCACGTGACACGCGCTCGACCCCCGCCTGCAGCTCTTCTAGATGGCGCGCTCGAGGCGCGCCCGCGCGCGCCCCCGCCGTTGCCAAACGCGGCGGTGGAACGCTCGTGGACTTGACCGAGGCACTTTGAGGAGCCGCTTTCACCGTTTGCTTTTTCCCCGCCGGCGAGCGCCGTGTCGCCGAGCGTGCAGCCGGCGCTTCAACGGACCGGCTCTTGCTTTCGAGCTTGGGCGGGAGCGTCGTTGCCGGCACCCGAGCATTTTCGGCTTTCGAGGCCTCGGGCTCGCTCGCCTCGCGGCGCTCCGGAGCTAACGGCTCCGGCCCCACTGCCGCAAGTAGCAACTCGATCGGCGGTACGCGAATCCTCTCGTGCGCTTCGGGCCAAGGAAGTAGTAAGACGGCCGCGTGCAGAAGCAGCGCGGCCGTAAACGCCGCCGCCGCCTCGCGCCGGCTGGCGGCGATTCCGCTCACCGCTCGCGTGCCCGCGCTCGGGCACCAAGCTCGACACGCCTACCGCCGGCTTGGCGCACGGCATCGAGCGCGTCCACCAATTTCTCAACCGACAACTCGGCGGCGGCTTCCAGCCGCACTCGCGTGTCGCCACGCCCTCGCAGCAACTGCTTCAGCGCGCCTTCGAGGGCGCCGAGTTCAATCTGCCGGCCCTCCAACGAAACAGCCTCGTCCGAGCCGATCGAAACCACGATCGGCGCACGCTGGGCGACAACGGTCGAACTCGAAGTCGGCAAGTGCAGAGCCAGAGCACGCCGCGAGACGAACTCGCTGGTGAGCAGAAAGAAGATCAGCAGGAGAAAAACAACGTCGATCATCGGCGCCAAGCCGATGCGACTGGTCGCTTTCTTCCGGCGGTCAAAGTCCACCGGCCACCGCCTCGAACTCTTCGCTCTCGATCGCCACGCCGGCGGATGGGCTCTTGTCGTAGGCGAGAAGAATCCGCTGGCTTCCGTCCTTCATCGTCGCCGCCATGCGATCGACCACGCCCTCGAAGAAATGGAACGCGGCCATCGCCGGAATCGCGATCGTCAGGCCAAAGGCAGTCGTCAGCAGCGCTTGCCAAATCCCTCCAGACAAAACCGCCGGGTCCACCACCGAACCCGCTTCCTCGATCCGCATGAAGGCCTGAATCATCCCCAGAACGGTGCCCAGTAAGCCGAGCAACGGACTGAGCTGAGCGATGATCGACAGTGGTCGCAATCCTGCCTCGGCGCGCCGCAGCAGCGCACTGCCCAAACGGGACACTTCCGCCGCAGCCGCCGGGGCCGATACCGCCGGGTCGCCAGCCAGACCGAGAGTCCGTCGATAGACCGACACCACCGGATGCATTTCGTCACCGAGGATCGACGCTGCTTCTTCGCCGCGCCCCGCCTCGACCAGTTCGAGCCACTGCTCGAGCGCATCGCTTCTCAGCCGCCGTAGTCGCAGGAACTGCCAGCTTTTGAGCAGGACGATCGTCAGGGCCGCGAGCGACAAGGTAAGCAGCACGACCATCACCGGCCCGCCACGTAAGAACAGGGGAAACAGCGTCATCGCCGTCAATCAATCCCACCGGCTCGAGTCAATGCAAGCGCCGATCGGCCTCTGGCCGAGCGTGAGCAACAGGCCCCGTGCGAACGCTTGACATATCCGATTTTGACATTCATTGTCAATATAAACACGGCGCGTCAAGCCTCGCCGCGGAGCAAGGAATGTCAAAAATATCTAGACAAATTAGTATATTGGCTGTTTTTACCGTGCTCGTAGTAGCTCCCGGCCCGCGCATCGCAGCGGCCGATAGCAGCCGAGCCCAACGAATCGAAGAACTCGAGCGCCGTATCGACATCCTCGCGTCGGAAATCGAACGCCTCAAGCAGGCCGAGGCAATTCCGCAGGACGAAGACCACGCCGAGCGACATTGGTTCCATTCTTCGGCGGCCACGGCCGATGCTGGGCGACGCGGACTGGCGATCGGCGGCTATGGTGAAGGCAGTTTCAAGAGTGCCGTCGGGGACTCGGCCGGAGCAAGCGACAGCTTCGACCTCGCCCGCCTGGTACTCTACCTTGGCTACAAATTCGACGATCGTTTTTCGTTCAGCTCAGAAATCGAATTCGAACACGCGACCACCGGCGAGGGCGCCGACGAGAAAGGCGAGGTGTCCGTCGAGTTCGCCCAACTCGATATTCGCCTCGACCCTCGCTTCAACCTACGAGGCGGTCTGTTGCTAATGCCGGTCGGCTTCCTCAACGACATGCACGAACCGCCCTTCTACCACGGTAACCGTCGCCCCGAACTCGAGCGACGAATCATTCCAACCACCTGGCGAGCCAACGGTGTGGGCTTCTTCGGGCAATGGGGTGATCGCCTGAGCTACCGCAGCTACGTCGTTAGCAGTCTCGACGCCAAGGAGTTCAAACCCAGCGGCATCCGCAGCGCCCGGCAAAGCGGGAGTAAGGAACGTGCCGAGGACTTTTCCTGGGTTGGCCGGCTCGACTACCGCCCAGTGGACGGTCTGAGTCTGGGAACGTCCACCTTCCTCGGCAATCAGGGCCAGAATCGCACGATCGATTCGGGCAAGCCGGATGTGTTCGCGCGACTGCACGAGGGGCACGCCCGCTTCGACTACCGTGGCCTCGAACTGCGCGTCTTGGCCAGCATCCTGGAACTCGACGACGCCGCCGCTCTCAGCCGTGAACGCGGCGAGACGGTCGCCAAACGAATGCTCGGCTACTACGGAGAAGCGGCCTACGACGTCTTGCCGCTGCTGCGCCCCGACTCCGACCAATACTTGGCGCCGTGGCTGCGCTACTCGAGGATCGACACACAAAATCGCGTTCCCTATGGTTTCTCGAGCGATGAGTCTCAGGACGTCGAGATGGTGGAGGTCGGTCTCACCTATAAACCGATCGACCGAGTAGCCCTCAAGCTCGATTACCGCAGCCAGAACGCCGAGGGTGTAGACCTGACCGAAGAACTGCGCTTGGGCGGCGGTTTCGAGTTCTAATGGACGCAGGTCGTGCTCGGCGAGTGCGGCGGCCGCCTGGCAGGGTCGTGAGGGCGCTCGTCCTGTTCACGACCGTGCGGGCGCCCGCCCTTTCGGCCGTGTTCCACACACGCGACGAAATCCCGTCTCTCGCCTTTGCCGACGCCGATCGGGTCGCATCGCAACGATTCTTTCTCCGCGCTGAGCAGCACGCGCGCATCGAGAAACTCGCGCGCGCGCCGCTCGATTCCGATTTGCTTACCGTCTATCGCGGCATTCGCGCCGGTTCGACCATCGGTTACGCGATCGTCGACAGCCATCTGGTACGCACGCTTCCCGAAGCCTTGCTCATCGTGCTATCGCCCGAGGGCGCGGTAACCGCGACCCACGTTCTGGCTTTTTACGAGCCTTCCGAGTATTTGCCGGTCGCGGGTTGGTTCGAACAGTTCCTCGGGATCCACGGCCGCGCTCCTCTCCGGATCGGCCGCGACGTTGCCGGGATTACCGGTTCGACCCTGAGTTCGCGAGCCGTCGCGGCCGCACTGCGACGCGCGCTCGCGATTTACGAAGTCTTGCTGTCCGGAGATCCATGATGCGTTTTGTAGTCACCGGCGAGTGGAGCAAAAACCGAATGCTCAAGGTCATCGTCGCCTGTTTTCTCTGCTACACGGTGATCTTGTGGCTGACCAACGCGGGTCTGTTCTTTTCCAAGATGGGACTGTCGCCGCAGTCGATCGTCGATTACTATCGCGGCAACGAAGAACGCTACTTACAGGCACGGTCCCTCGCCGGACTGCTCGAAGTGCTCCACTTTCACAGTTTTGCCATGGGCATGTTGTTGCTCACTCTCACCCACCTGCTGCTGTTCGTTCCGCTCTCGAGCCGCACCAAAGCCGTCGGCATTGCTACGGCCTTCGTTTCCGGACTCAGTAGCGAGCTTGCGGGTTGGGCCGTCCGATTCCTGCATCCCGCTTTTGCTTGGCTCAAGTTAGCTAGTTTCCTGACGTTGCAGGCCGTCGTCCTGTGGCTCATCGTGCTCGTAGCACACGCCTTGCTTAGCGGAGCTCCAAGCGCTTACTCGAACGACGGCGGTCGTCGATGAGGCGGCGCCGCGCGGGCGCACTCCAACCGTGGCCTCGGGGCGGCATCGGCTTCGGCTGCTGTACTGCAGCGATCTTCCTGCTTACACGCGTTAGCGTCGCCGCTGGCGAAGAAATGAGCAGCGGCCACGTCGTCATGGGAACGGTTCTTTCGATCACCCTCGCGCAGGCTTCCGGCGAACCTCGCCGCGAGACGGTTTCTCGAGCCTTCGCGCTTGCCCGACACTGGGACGACGTCCTCACCACCTGGCGCCCGCAGGGCGAACTCGCACGGCTGAATGCCGCGAACGGCATGGGCGCGAGCAAGATCAGCGCGGATCTCATGCGGGCTCTTCGGCTCATGCTGCGCTTGTCGCGCGCGACCGATGGCGCCTTCGATCCGGCAGTAGCGCCGCTCGTCGAAGCCTTGCGGAAAAAACGCGCTCCGCCGCCCCGGCCGATGGCCGCAGGAATCGCACAGGTTCTGACACTCGGCGACGACACGGCGACGCTGCGTGCGGGGGCCACGCTCGATGCCGGCGCCATCGGCAAAGGCATCGCCGTCGACGCTATGACCCGATTCCTGCATTCGCGCGGCGTCGACTCGGCCTTCGTCGACTTCGGCGGCTCGAGCATTGCGGCCATCGGCCAGCGAGCTCCGGGACGTTCATGGTCGGTGCTACTCGTGGGGAGTCGACCGGGGCAAGTACTCGGCAGCGTGACGCTCGAAGACGCCGCACTCTCGACCTCGCGTTCGGGCGACCCGAACGACCCGGCCGGCGCGATTGTTGATGCCCGTCGCTGGGCGGCGGTACCGCCGGGTCGCGTCGCCACCGCCATCGCCGCCGACGCAAGCAGCACCGAAGCATGGTCGACCGCGCTCGTAGTTCTCGGCCGCAAGGGGCTGGCGATGGCGGCCGAACACGGTATCCGCGGTTTGGTCGCCGACGAGAACGGAGTCTCGCGCACGCCCGATTTCGTGTGGGCTCCGTTTACGCAAGCATCGCCCCAGCGACGGCAAGGCGGACGGTCGGCGGCCGATTAAACTCAGCGGATCCTCACCTACGTTCGGCGGGGCTAGGTTCGGCGGCCGTTTGCAAGATCCGGCCGCGGGCACAGGATTGCCGGCGTACGATGGCAGGCAAGGGAGCGACTGGCAACGAAACAATGACGAAGACACGGGACGAAGCGATCACGGCGTTGTTGGCGCAAGTCGCGGCGAACGATTCGGACCCGCGCAAGGCTCGCATCGTCCGACACTGCCTCAAGACCTGTCTGACGCTGCTCGAGAACGACGTTTCGACGGCGGACCTCAAACTGGTGGACGTGGCGCTCGACGAAATCCGGCGGGCGTTAGACTGCTTCAAACCGTATCCCGACGTTCGCAAGGTCACCGCCTTCGGTTCGGCGCGCACCCAACCCGATCGCGCGGAATACGCGATTGCGAGAAACTTCAGCCGCAAGATCGCCCAAGCCGGCTACATGGTCATCACCGGTGCCGGCCCGGGAATCATGCAGGCCTGCCAGGAAGGTGCGGGTCGCGAACGAAGTTTCGGCGTCAACATCAAGCTGCCCTTCGAGAACATCGCCAACGAGTACATTCGGGACGATCCCAAACTCGTTGAGTTCAAATACTTCTTCACGCGCAAGCTATTCTTCCTCAAAGAATCCTCGGCGATCGTCATGTTTCCTGGCGGCTTCGGCACGCACGACGAGTGTTTCGAAACGCTCACCCTAGTGCAGACCGGAAAGTCGCAAATGGTGCCGATCGTGTTTCTCGATGTTCCCAGGGGTACCTACTGGAAGACTTGGGATCGTTACGTGCGCGATCACATTCTGCGGCTCGGCCTGATCGACGAGGACGACCTCTCGATCTACAAAGTAACCGACGATCTCGACGAAGCGGTACGCGAGATCACGAGGTTCTATAGGATCTTTCATTCCGCGCGCACGCTGCGCGGCAAGCTGGTTGTGCGATTGAACCACGACATCGACGGTTCCTGCGATCGGCTGCTCTCCGCCGAGTTCGCCGACATTCTCGGCGGCGAGGAGATCGTTCGCCGCGGTCCGTTCGAGGAAGAGTTCGACGAGCCGGCCTCCGTTTCGCTGCCTCGGCTGGTGCTCTCGTTCGACATGCAAAGCTATGGGCGGCTTCGCCAGTTGATCAATCGGCTGAACGAGATCGGTTAGCGGCTTCGATCAGTCCCAGCCGCCGAATAAAGCATCGAGTTCACGCAGGTCCGTGATCGAAAAGCGCGCCTCCTCGACGGCCGCCCCTATCCCGACGAAGCGGATTCCGGCGGCCGCCGCGCTCGCGGCATCGATCGGTTGGTCGCCGACATAGACGGCGGCCGCGGCCGGCATCGCGAAATGCTCCAGACAGGCCAGAAGCAAGTCCGGATGAGGCTTCGGTCGCTCGACGTCGAGCACGCCGATCGCCAAGTCGAACAAGTCCTGGATGCCGAAGTATTCGATCACTCCGCTTACGGTTTTGCCTCGATTCGTCGCAAGAGCCGTGCGAGACCGTCGCCGCAGACGCTCCAGGGTTTCGCGTAGATCCGCACGCGGTCGCATCAAGGGGTAGAACGGTCCGTAGTCAATCGACTGCGCGATCTCGCGGATCTGCGCCAGCACTTCGGGACGGTCTCCATACAGGTTTTCGAACAGCTGCGCCGAAGACAAGGCATGGCAAGCGACTTCACCGTCGGTCACTAGCGGAGGCTCCCCAGCACGCTCGAGTACGGCGTTGTAGAAGGCGACGTTGGCAGGCTCGGATTCGAACAGAACCCCATCGCAATCGAAGATCACTAGTTTCGGCCACATCGTATCAGAGAATTTCGCTAGCGATCAGGCGTTCGATGCGCTCGCGCCACGCGTCTCGATCGCGACGCCGCTGGTCCTGCCCGATGGCGGGCTCGAACGTTCGTTCGGCTTGCCATCGGCCAAAACCGTCATCTGCCGACAGCCCGACCGCGCGGGCGGCCAACGCCGCCACGCCCAACGCCGCGCCGTCGCTCTCGCCGCTGCGCTCGACCGGAATGCCGAGCAAGTCCGCCTGGCGTTGCATTAGAAGATCGCTACGGCTGGCACCGCCGTCGGCTCGAAGACAATCGGGCTGCTCGCTTCCGTGCCACACCGCCTGGGCGACGTCCGTCACCCGCTGCGCGAGCCCGTCGAGCATGGCACGGGCGAGCTGCGCTTTACCGGCGCCACGCGAAAGACCGCCGATCAGTGCCCGGGATTCCCCCCGGGCCCAGGGGGTACCGAGCCCTTGAAAGGCCGGAATGATCCACACGCCGCCGCTTTCGAGGGCTTGCGCTGCCAGCGCGTCAATCTCCGACGCCGTGTCGATCACGCCCAAAGCGTCACGCAGCCACTGCACCGCGGCCCCGCTGGTAATCACGCTGCCTTCGATGCAGTAGCTCGTGGTTCCGTCGAGCGCCCAGGCGACGAGGGGATAAGTTCCCTCGCCACCCACGGCCAGACCCTCGCCGGAATTCGCGTCCACCATTGCGGCGGTGCCGAACGAACATTTCACTTGGCCCGCGACCCGGCAGCCCAAGCCGTACAGCGACCCCTGTTGGTCACCGCAGATCCCACCGAGCGGTGCATTCAGTCCGGCAATGCCGGCACTTGCGTGCTCGAGTACCGTCGAGGAATCGACGATGCGCGGCATCCATTCAGGAACAATGCCGACGGCGTCGAGTAACCGCGTGTCCCAGTCCTTCGTCAGGTGATCGTAAAAACCGGTAGCGCTGGCGTTCGAATGATCCGTAACGTGCAAGCCGCCGGTTAGCCGAGCAGCGAGCCAGGAGTCTACCGTTCCAAGCCGCAAACGACGACCCTCGGCCGCCTCTCGAGCCGCAGCAATATTCCGTAAGATCCATTCGGCTTTGGTCACCGCCAGACTCGGGCTGACGAAGAACCCCTGTTGTTCGAGTTCACGGCATCGCTCGGCGGTACGTGTGTCTTGCCAGGTAATGATCGGCGACAGCGGAGAAAGATCCGATGCGCTCCAAGCGACAACCGACGACCGCTGGTTGGTCACGCCGACGCCGACAATCGCGCCGGCCGCGACGCCCGCCGAAGACACCGCCTGTTGCGCCACTTCGGCGGTAGCGTCCCAAAGGGCTTGGGCATCCTGTTCGACCCATCCGGGATGCGGAAACTGCATGGCCAGTTCCCGGTACGCGGAAGCTACCGAGCGCCCTTCGGCGTCGAATACCGCCGCGCGCACGCCGGTCGTGCCGGCATCGATCGCAAGGACGTAGCCCACCGCGACTCAGCCGGCGTCGACCAACACGCCCGGATTCATGATGCCGTTGGGATCCACCGCTCGCTTGACACGCACGAGCAGTTCCCTCGCTTCACCGAGTTCGGCACCAAGCCAGGGTTTACGCACGCGTCCGATGCCGTGATGGTGGGCAATCGTGCCGCCGATTTTCCGAGTCGCGTCCATCGTCGCTTTCCACACCGCATCATAGCGCGCCAATGCCTCGTCCATGCTCTGCTGCGTCGCAATGAAGGTGAAATAAATATTCGCGCCCTGCGTGTAGCAGTGTGAAATATGACCAGACATGGCGAAGATCCCGTCGATCGTTAACGCGTCTTCGACCACCGTGCTATAGAGCAGACCAAGGCGGTCCCAAGAACTCGCGACTTCGATCGTATCGACGACAAGACCCTGATCCAGCAGACTGTCGAAGGTCGGCACTTCGTTGCGGTGTTCGAGCCAGCTGGCGACGGGCGTTGAGCCTCCGTCGATCCCGCCGTGCCCTTCGACGATTTCCCGTACCGCTTCGGCCTCGGCGTCAACCAACGCTTGCGGACCCTCGCTCAGCAAGAGCAACATCGGCTCGCCTTCGCTTTCGCTCTGGAAGTTCCGCCCGGCTTCGGTCGCATCGTAAAGACGCGTCACCGCTGGTCGCCATCCGACACGAAGAATCTTGCGCAGAGCTTCGATGCCGGATTCGAACGACGGCAGCGTGAACGACTGCCCCTGGCTCGTCTCGGCTACCGGATGAACGCGCAAGTCGAGACGCGTAAACACGCCGAGGATGCCTTCGCTGCCGACGAACAGGCTCTTTAAGTCCGGCCCCGTCGAGGAACGCGGAACCGGAGGAAACTCGAGTACGGTGCCGCCAGGAATCACCACCTCGCAACCGATCAACATGTCCTCGATGTTGCCGTACAGCGTCGATAACTGGCCGGCCGCTAGCGTCGCGCACCATCCCCCGACCGACGAAACTTCGATCGACTGCGGAAAATGCCCCAGAGTCAGCCCTCGGTGCTGGAGCGCGGCTTCGAATTCCGATCCTCGCATGCCCGGTTCGACCGACACGATCAGCGAGTTTTCGTTCACCTCGACCAGTTGGGCCATCTTCGACAGGTCGATGACGATCTCCTCGCCCCCCGCGTCGATCGCGCCGCAGACCCCGGAACCCAGGCCGAAGGGGATCACCGGCGTGCGCGTCCGATCCGCCCAGGCCAGCAACGCGCGGACCTCTTCGGTCGCTACGGGCCGGGCTACCGCGACCGCGTGCTGCTCGCTCCCGCGGCGCCGCTCGATCAGCGAGCGCATCCACCAATCGTGACTTCGCTCGCCGACGGTTTCGTCGTCCGTCAGGATCTCGAGTTCCGGCAACTCCCCCGCCAGTTCTTCGATTTTCTTGGTCCCCTTGCTCATACCCTCACCTCGGCCAAGACCGTTGGCCTGATACACCTGTTGACGCCGCTCCCCGTACGGTTTCGAGTTCGTCACTGCGCTGGCGCTTCCACTCGTCCACGGTCGGACCGCAACGCACCGACGTCACGCCGGCCGTCGCGAGCGCTTTTTCCACCGCACGAGCGACCCGCAGCGCTTTGCTCGTGCGAAACATCGCTAGCGATGATCGCCGCCGCAGCACGTCGTCTACGGTGAGCGCCATCTCCCGTTCCACGAAAAAATCGAGTTCCGCGCGCGTCAACCCGTCCAAACCACCAACGTTCTCCGCCGCGTGGGGATCCCTGGCAATCGCTGCGACCAACGATGCGGCCCGTTTACCGTAGGCTTGCCAAAGCCTGTCTTCTAGCTTTCCGTCGGTCAAACGTGGCGCCTCCCGCCGTGCTCGGCGCTGTTCCTGGAGATCGCCGCCGACCAGCGGCAAACGACCGCTGCGGCTAGGACGATGGCGCGGCTGCCCCAAGATCGTCAGTGCCTGGTCCAGAACGCGCTCTGCCATCTTGCGGTATGTCGTCAGCTTGCCGCCTGCGATGGATACGACTGGTCCCGGCCCCAATCGGATCTCGTCTCGTCGAGAGATCTCCGACGGACGCTTCCCTTCGGCCGCCAGCAGCGGGCGCACCCCCGCCCAGGTACCGATGACGTCGCTGGCCAACGGTGCGTCGGCGAAGGTCGCGGCAAGGGAAGCCAGCAGATACTCGGCATCCTCGACGCTCACCCCCGGCTCACTCGGATCCCCTTGGTAGGGGGTATCGGTCGTGCCAACGTAGCAGAGCCCATCAGACGGTACCACGAATGTAGAACGGCCGTCGGGCGCGGCAAGGACCACGGTGTTGCGGACGGGCAGGCGCCGGCGATCGAAGACCAAGTGAATTCCACGCGTGAGTTGCAACGAAGGTCGATCGACCGGCTGCAGCAAACCGAGCACATGGTCGAACCAAGGACCGGACGCGTTGACGAGGACCCGGGCTCGCACGCAGAACTCGCCGCCGCCGGCGGCGTCATGAACCGACAGTTCGACTCCCCCGCCGCCGAGTCGCAGCGCGCGCACGCCGGCATAGTTGGCAATCAAGGCGCCGTGCTCGGCAGCGTCCAAAACTGTTTCGAGCGTCAGTCGCGCGTCGTTGGTAGCGTACTCCGTAAAGCAGACGCAGCCGTCCAATCGATCGCTGCGCAGCAGCGGCTCACGGTCGAGCGTCGCCTCCCGCCCGTAGGAGCGGTAACGGTCGTTACTGTTGGGCCCGGCCAATCGCTCGAAGGTCCAGAGGCCCGCGCTCAGTTTGAGACGTCCCCGCCGCGAGCGGGTCGGTACCATCATCCGCGTCGGTCGTGCTAGATGCGGCGCGATTCCCCGCAGGATCGCCCGTTCGCGGGCGGCCTCTCGCACGAGCCCGATGTCCCCTTGTTCGAGATAGCGCACCCCACCGTGGATCAGCTTGGAGGAGCGGCTGCTGGTCCCCGACGCAAAGTCTCGCTGCTCGAGCAAGACCACCGAAAGCCCCAACAGCGCGGCTTCCCGCGCGATCCCTGCGCCGGTGATGCCGCCACCGACGACGGCGAGGTCGCAGAGTCCGTCGGCCGCACGCTCGAGCGCGTGACGCCGTGCGGCGAGAGCGGTGCCAGGTCTGCCCATCTCCACCGTCGCCTACTTCCGGCCGGCGTCGCTGTCAACGCCTGCGCGTCCCGCTTGGGGGAGCCGGAGGGAAGAAAAATTTTCCACAGGCGCAAATACCCCTTGACAAGTCGGCCCATTTTTTAGTAAGTGGATAGTCGTACTTCCTACTTTCTGGTTTTGTTGGGCGCATGGCAGCTAACACAGCAAAAAAGAAAGGGCTTTTCCGGATTTCCGATTTGGCGCGAGAAACCGGCGTCCCCACGGGAACCATCAAATTCTACATTCGAGAAGGGCTCCTGCCCCAACCCACGCTGAAAACCGGCCGCAATATGGCCTACTATGACCGCTCTTTCGTCGATCGTATTCGCACGATCAAGGAGCTACAGCGCAAGCGATTTCTGCCGCTCGACGTCATCAAGGCCATCCTCGACCGGGACTCGACGGTCATCAGTCAGCGCGAAGTCGACACGCTGCTCGGTCTCGAAGGCCGGCTCTACGAAGAAATCCTACACGTTCCCGGCCAGCGCCCGGTACCGCGGGCCGAGGCCGTGCGCTCGGTCGGCATCGAAGCGGACCAGGTCGACTTCTACATCGAGCAGGGAGTACTGACCCCGGTCGTACGCGACGGTGTCGAGTGCTTCGAAGGCGATGACGTTTGTCTCCTCGAGACGCTCGCGGCCCTGCAAAACGCCGGTCTCAACGACCGCCTGGTACCGAAAGAACTGGCCATCCCGCTCTACGTCAAGGCGATCGGCGAGTTGGCGCGCGAGGAGCTGCACATGTTCACCCGGGCCGTTACCGGCAAGGTCGACGACGCGCAGCTCGCTGAAATGGCGTTGGCCGGCGTGAAGCTGGCAGAACAATTCATCCTCATCCTCCGGCGCAAGGCGATGCTACGCGCCATTCAGGAGCTACGCGAAGAGTCCGACGAACAAGCACCCAGCTCGGGCACGGGACATTGACGGCATGGGTGCTAGTGCGATATCCAAACGAGGTTCGAGGCCGGTGGTGTCGGCAAGCCGCGGTGGGCAAGAAGCCGTCTTCGAACGGGAACAACACGGAGGAGACATGAGCGAACGACACCAACACGACAAATCGAGCGACGGCGAAAAGCGTCGATCGAGGACTGTCTGCGTCGAGGACCCCGCCGTTACCATGATCGAACCGGACACCATGACGCCGCTGCAATTTTTCGATCGAGTATTTACGAACACGACACTCGTTCCGGAAAAGCGCCTCATGCTCGCCGTTCTAGAAGACGCGATTGCTTCCTTCCAGAGACAGTTCATTCAGTCCGACGGTTCCAAGGAACTCGAAGAAAACGAAGTCGAGGCGTGGATCGATTCCGATGATATGAGTTGGCCGTTTTCGTTCGCCAGCATTTGTCAGGCACTCAACATGGAACCCGAGTATCTGCGCCGCGGTCTCGATAGCTGGCGTAGTCGTACCGAGCGTCAAGGGAAGCGCGGTCAGGTCTACCGCTTCCCCTTCCGACGAGTAAACGGTCGCCGGCACAGCATCAACGCAAAGCGCGAGCGGCGCAAAGCGCGCAAGGCCGGCTAGTCAGCGGTCGCGGGGTAGTCCGAGCACACGCTGCGCGATGATTCCGCGCTGGATCTCCGAAGTTCCGGCGGCGATCGTGCGACCGCGCGAATACAGGTAGAGGTGCGGCCAACGCCCGGATGACGGAGCCCGACGGTCGCCCGAAGCCAGCTGCGCATACGGGCCTTCGATTGCCAGCGCGAGTTCCAACATGCGCTGAAACATTTCGCTCCAGAAAAGCTTTTCCATCGATCCTTCCGGACCGGGCGGAGCCCCGCGCAGCTGCGTGGTCAGATGGCGCAGCGACGTAAGTCGCATCGCTTCGCTTTCGATATAGCACGCGGCGATCTTCTGGCGCATGATCGGATCTTCCGCCGCCGGCCGACCCCGAAGCCGGAACTCGCGGGCAAACACGAGCAAGTCTTCGAGCGCCACACGGGATTGGAGCTGGCGCTGAAAGGTCAGTGTCGCGCGCTCGTACATGAGCATCGCCACCGCCATCTTCCAACCGTCCCCCTCGCTGCCGACCGCTTGGTCGACCGGCACGCGCACGGAATCGAAATAGACTTCGTTGAACTCGCTGTCGCCGTTCATCTGCATCAGCGGACGAATCTCGACACCCGCACTTGCCAGCGGCACGATCAGCATCGTCAGCCCCGCGTGCTTGCGGGCCTCGGTATCGGTTCGCACGAGCAGCATGCAAAAGTCGGCGTACTGCGCGTAACTCGTCCAAACCTTTTGACCGTCGACGACGTATTCGTCGCCATCGCGTCGCGCGCGCGTAGCGACCGACGCCAGATCGGAACCGGCGCCGGGCTCGCTGAAGCCCTGGCACCAGATCTCTTCGGCCGTCAGAATCGGTTGAAGATACCTCCTCTTCTGGGCTTCGCTTCCGTGATCGATGATCAACGGTCCAACCATCGATAATGCGAGCAAATTGACGAGCTGCGGTGAACCCGCACGCGCGAGTTCTTCTTGAAAAAGGATCTGCTCGATGAGGCCGGCGCCCCGGCCCCCGTATTCCCGCGGCCAGGCCAAGCCGCACCAGCCGCCGTCGTAGAGTTCACGCTGCCAGCGCTTGCCGGCGGCAACGATTTCGTCGAGGGACTTCGGTTCACGGTCGCCCATCGCGCCAGTCGACTTCCGTTCGGCCAGCCACGAGCGTAGTTCGTCGCGAAAAGCTTCCTGCTCGGCGCTGTATGCGAAATCCATGCGTCCCCCAGCTCGCGACGGTCAGTCGGAAGCCGTCACCAATACCTTGCGCACACCAGGCTCGGCCGCCCGTGCGAACGCGGTTTCGATTTGAGCCAACGGATAGCGCTCGTCGATCAGAGGATCAACCATCACGCGGCCGTCGCCCAGCCGTTCGAGAGCAGGCCCAAACCTCCCGCAGCGCGAGCCCAACACGTGGATTTCGTTGATGACCACCGGCGCCAAATCGACCCGGTAAGTGGCGGCAATGGTCGTTTTGAGTACCAGCGTTCCGCGCGGAAGCGTCGAGGCGATCGCTTGCCTGAGGCCGTCGCCCGATCCCGTAACATCGACGACCAACGGCTGGGCCGGCACGTCGCCAATGTCGCCGGCGCATTCGACCCCGCGCTGCTCGAGCCAGCCGAGCCCTCCGAGGTGCCTGCCGTGCAAAATCACGCGCAGGCCTTCGCTCACCAGAACCTGAGCAACCAACGGACCAAGCTTGCCGTCGCCGAGAACCAGCGCCGAACGCGGCAAGTTACCGGCCAACTGCTCGAGAATCTCACAGGCCGCTGCGACCGGCTCCGTGAATACGGCGGTCGCGTCACCGATCGCATCTGGTATGGCGATCAAGTTCGCGTGTGGAACGACGAACTCTTCGGCGAAGGCGCCGTCCGCCCCGTCAATGCCGAGTACCCGCCGATGCTGGCAATGACGCTCGAGGCCACGGCCGCATCGCTCGCAGTGGCCGCAGCCGAAGTTGATCTCGGCAACGACACGCCGGCCCGCCAGCGGCCCGTCGAGCGCGGTGCCGACGAACTCGTGTCCGGGAATCCCGGAAAATCCCATGTAGCCGCGGGCGAGTTCCAGGTCGGTGCTGCAAATGCCCGCAACGCGCAGCGCGATTCTTGCGTGGCCGACCGCGGCCTGCGGGCGCGGCCCGCCCCGCGCCAGGCGAAAGTCCGAGCCCCCCGTCACGCGCGCCCGCCACGCGCCCGTGTCTGAGGCG
>CAZJCO010000027.1:0-15192 GCA_964544375.1 uncultured Myxococcales bacterium | reverse complement strand
AACCGTGCGTGAGGACGCCGTTAGGAAGCCCAGCCGGGCACCCAGGACGCGGCGAGGAGAAGCGGGAAACGACGGGGCGGAGTCGCCCGTATCGCCAAAGGCAACGACCGCCGCTGACGGGCGCAGCTACCGTGTCGGCATGAAGGTGGTTCACCCGATGTTCGGCGAAGGAACGATCCGCAAATGCGAGCGCAGCGGCGACGACGCCAAGCTCGTCGTCCAATTTCGTCGCGCCGGGGCCAAAAAATTGATCGCGCGGTACGCCCGCTTGCAGATTCTTTAGTGTTTGCGCGTCGGCCGCTCAGCGGCCTCGGCCGCAACCTCGACGCGGCCTGAAACCGCGGCATCCCTCGTGCTTTTGTTGCTCGCCAGGCTCGTAGTGGTCGGCCAACCAGTGGACCGGCCGGACGATGACGAAATTGAGCATCGCTCCCACCGGGTAGATGAGATGGCTAACGAAGGACAGGGCTCCCTGCCTCTCGGGCCGCTCGGAGGCATTGGCCGAGACAGCCGAGACAGCCAGAACCACGGTCAGGATGAGGCAGGTCAGAAGGGCTCCAATGGAGAAGTGTTCACGCATCATGTTTCCTCGCTCGCCTCGCGGATGATCTCGCGACGCCTGCGCCGTCCGTCTTTGTCGGCGGTCGGCTGCTGTTTCGTCGGCGGCGCCATCGGGAGGCGGGGCAAACGCACTTCTCCTTGGCTCTCGCCCGTCCGTGCGCGTCCGCCGCGACGGCGTTTCTTCGAACCGCGCCCCATGTGTTATAGGATAATCAATACGGCCTGCGCCGGCCACACAAATTCCGGCCAGGCGGCGGCGCTGGGGTCGAAAGCCCGCAAGGAGCGCGAAAAAGATGGGACAGACGTTCTTTCGAGCGACCGAACTGTCTAGTTGGCGTCGTATTTCCCTACACCTCTGGCCGCATCCGAAAGATCCGTCGGTCTACGGCAATCTCGAGGTCAACCTGCGTAGCGCCCGTCAGTACCTCACGGCGATCAATCAGCGCAATCCCCCCGCCAAAGTAACGCTCACCCATCTCGTCGCGAAAGCCATCGCGCGGGCGCTCGCCGTGCACCCCGAGGCCAACGCGATCATTTCGCGCAGACGTATCTTCTATCGCCGTTCGATCGACGTCTTTTGCCAGGTTGCTACGGACGGAGGTCGCGATCTCTCGGGCGTAAAAATCGCGCAGGCCGACCAAAAGCCCCTCTTGCAACTTGCCACCGAACTCGCCGATCGGGTTGCGCGCATCCAGCAACACACCGATAGCGGTTCGGAGAGAACCAAACGCACCGTCTCCATGGTGCCTCAATCCATACTCCACTCGGTGCTGAAGACAATCGAGTTTTTCAGCTACGACCTTCGTTGGGATCTGAGCCGTTTCGGCGTCGACTACGATCAGTTCGGCTCAGCCATGGTATCGAACGTCGGCGCTTTCGGCGTGCGGCACGGGCTCGCGCCGCTCGTACCGGCAACGCGCACGCCGATCGTTTTGCTCGTCGGCTGCGTCGAAGACCGTCCGGTCGTGGAAGACGGAAAACTCGCGATCGCGCCCTGCGTGACGATCGGGTGCACCTTCGATCATCGTTTGATCGATGGCTATCAAGCCGGAGCCATGGCGAGCATCGTGCAAGAAACGCTCGAGGACCCGATGCGCTTCATCGGCCACGCCAGCCGACCCAGCTCGACTGACGACCGGATTCTGTTGGATCCGCACGATACGACCAATACCGATCCTGACGGCAGCGCGTACACGGACCACAGTACTGAATCGCCTCCGGGGACAGCCCCGCGCGAATCAAGATCCGGCGGTTGATGTCGCGCAAATCGAGGAAGTACATTCCTTCGCGCTTGCCGGCGGGGTAGCCGCGCTCGACAAAGCGCACCGCAAGCGCCGAATCGACTTGGTAGCAGCAGCCTCCGATCGACGGTCCGAGGGCTGCGGCCATCGCCACCGGCCGGCAGCCGGCTCTGCGCGCCTCGGCGATCGCCGCCTCTGCGATACCGGCCAGCGTACCCCGCCAACCGGCGTGGACTGCCGCCGCCCATCGCGTCTCAGGGTCGACCAACAACAGCGGTACGCAATCGGCCGTAACCACCCCTACGACCTCTCCCGGCCGCCGGGCAATGAGGCCGTCGGCCTCGATGTTTGCGGCCCTGCTTTGGTCGATCGCATCGGCGGCAACCAGTCGGCGACCGTGTACCTGGCGCGCGAAACGCGCTGCCGGAGGCGCAGCCGTGCGGCGGTCACCGAAGCCGCACAACAAGCCATCGCTGCGTTGCCAGCCCTTAGGCGACAAAATCCCGCTTTCCGCCGGCTTGCCAGCAGGCGACTTTGTGGTAGGTTTGCTCACTTACGCCGTGGCTAGGGCTCTTCCGTGCCAACACGCGCCGGGTTGCGGTCGCCCGGCCATGGCGTTTGGAAAGACGGCCCTTGCGCAAATCCATCAAGATCGTAGGCGCCCGGACGCACAACCTCAAGGGCATCGACTGTCGCTTCCCCAACCGGCGCCTCAGCGTGGTCACCGGCGTCTCCGGCTCCGGAAAATCGTCGCTAGTCTTCGACACCCTCTACGCCGAAGGCCAACGACGCTACGTTCAATCGCTGTCTACCTATGCCCGGCTCTTTCTCGAACAGATGCAGCGACCCGACGTCGATAGCATCAGCGATATCCCTCCAGCGATCGCGCTCGAGCAAAAGAACGCCATCAAGAACGCTCGCTCGACGGTCGGAACAATCACCGAAGTTCACGACTACCTGCGTCTGCTCGTCGCCCACGCGGGGGTTCTGTTCTGCCTAGACTGCAAGACTCCGGTCGAGCAACACACGGTCGAAACCTCGGCATCGGCGATCGAAGGTCTCCTGGCGGGGAAACGCATTCTAGTTCGGGCTCCGTTATTACTGCACGGCACCTCCCACGAAGAAGCGTTGGCGATGCTCGCTCGCCAGGGTTACGGCCGCGTGTTTCGCGACGGCGCGGCGGTGCCTCTGGACGACGCCAGTTCCGCCCCAGCCAACGAGGACCGACTCGACGTCGTCGTCGACCGCTTGGCCGTGCGCGAAGAGCGCCGCGGCCGCCTACGGGAAGCCCTCGAACGGGCCTTCGTCCTCGGCAACGGTTCGGTCACGGTGAGCGACGTTGACGAAGGCGCGGAGTACCGATTTACCGATCGCTTTGCCTGCGACGGTTGTGGTCGCGAGTATCCGAAACCGACTCCTCAGCTGCTCAGTTTCAACAGCCCGTTGGGCGCTTGCCCCCGTTGTGAGGGTTTCGGCCGTATCGTCGACATCGATCTCGACAAGGTCGTGCCTAATAAGCGCCTGTCGCTACGCGACGGAGCAGTTGCCCCCTGGAGCACACCGGCCTACGCCGACTTCCAACGAGACTTCTTGCGCGCCGCCGAACGCTTGGGCCATTCCACCGAGTTACCCTACTCGCAGTTGCCCGAGGAAACCCGCCGCTGGATTCTCGAAGGCGACCGAGAGAACCCTGGAATCAACGGTTTTTTCGAATGGCTGGAGTCGCGTCGATACAAAACCCATGTCCGCATCCTGCTGGCGCGCTATCGCACGTACCGCAGGTGCCCATCCTGCCATGGGGCTCGGCTCCGCGCCGAAGCGCTGGCGGTTCGGATCGGCCGGCGGAATATCGCCGACTTCGCAGGCTTGAGCATCGGCAAGCTACGCGGCGCCGTTGCGCGTCTTGGGCTCACACCGGAGCTTCGCGACCGCACCGCCTCGATCATGCGCGAGCTTCGCCACCGACTGGCTTACCTCGAAGAAGTGGGCCTCGGCTACCTGACGCTCGATCGGCAAGCACGCACGTTGTCCGGCGGCGAAGCCCAGCGCATTCATTTGGCCTCGGCCTTGGGAAGCGCTTTGACCGAAACGCTGTATGCTCTCGATGAGCCGACGGTCGGGCTACATCCGCGCGACAGCGCGAGGCTTCTCAGCGTACTGCGAAAACTCACGAAGTCGGGGAACACCGTAGTTCTGGTCGAACACGATCCGACCCTGATTTGCGGTGCGGACCATGTCATCGATCTCGGGCCCGGCGGCGGAACCCGCGGCGGCGAAGTCATCTTCCAAGGACCTCCGGCGAAACTGCCGAGCAACAACTCGGCAACCGGCCGCCTGCTCCTCATCCGCACTCTACACCGGCAAGAGAAGCGGCCGCAGCGCAAGTCCGACGCCTTCCTGGTCATCCGCGGCGCGACCGAACACAACCTCGATATTCCGCGTCTCGAGATTCCCCTTGGGCGCATGGTATGCATCACGGGCGTCTCCGGATCGGGGAAATCAACCCTGGTCGAAAACCTCATCCACGCTCACTTTCTCCGCGAGCGCGGTCTCGCCGGGGCCGAAGCCGGAGTGTGCGAAGGCGTGGACGGGTTCGAGCAACTCGAGGACGTTCTGATGATGACGCAGTCGCCGATCGGCCGATCGCTGCGCTCGAACCCCGTTACCTACATCAAATGCTACGACGACATCCGCAAGTTGTTCGCGGCCACCCCGGCGGCCCGTCGCGCAAAAGTCTCGGCGACTGCTTTCTCGTTCAACTCCGTCGGCGGTCGCTGTGAACGCTGCCAGGGCACCGGGCGTGTCACGATCGAGATGCATTTCATGGCCGACATCGACGTTCCCTGCGACGACTGCGGCGGCAAACGCTTCAAGGACAAGATCCTCGAACTGCAGTACCAGGGTCGTAATATCAACGACGTCCTAAAAATGACGGTGGAAGAAGGCCAGGCTTTCTTCGCCGACCGGCCGGCAATCAAGAGCCGCCTCGACTGCCTCGCTGCAGTGGGCCTCGGATACTTGAATCTAGGTCAGGCCACGTCGACCTTGTCGGGAGGAGAGGCGCAGCGGCTCAAGCTCGCCTCGTTCCTCGTCGAAGAACGGCGCAGCCGGGGGCTCTTGTTTATCTTTGACGAGCCGACCACCGGGCTTCACCTGCAAGACGTCCATACGCTGATTGGCGTCCTCGACGGCCTTGTCGACCGCGGACACTCGGTGTTCGTGGTCGAGCACCACACCGATTTCATCTCGCATGCCGACCACATCATCGACCTCGGCCCCGAGGGAGGCGACGGCGGTGGCCGCGTCGTCGTTGCCGGCACCCCACTGGAAGTTGCCGAGTGCGCCGAATCGCACACCGGAAGAGAACTGCGGCAGCTGCTCGGACTCGACGAGCCCGACGAAGCGTCTGAGCCAGCGGTCTGAGCGCGTCGACTACGCCGGCCGCGATACTTCGATCAGCTCAACACCGGAACACTCCCGCAATTCGCTGATCGTATCAATCTTGTAGGGCCTTTCGTAAAAGACCCGGCGAACCCCCGTATTGACCAACACCTTGAGACAGTGAATGCACGGGGTGTGCGTGACGTAGACATCCGCCCCGCCAATCGCGCTGCCGTTGCGTGCCGCCTGCGCGATGGCATTGATCTCCGCATGGATCGTTCGGAAGCAGTTCTCCTCCTCCTCACCATCCGGGTTCGTCGATCGGTAGACCAAACAGCCGACATCGAGACAGTGCGGCATTCCGGCCGGCGCTCCATTGTAGCCGGTCGCCAAAATGCTGCGATCTCTCACGATGACCGCGCCGACCTTGGCGCGCACACAGGTAGAGCGCTCGGCAACCTGCCGTGTGATCGTCATGAAGTACTCGTCCCAACTCGGCCGTTCACTCATCGACTGTGGTCCTCCCTCGATCGGCATCCTGCCGGCCGGCACGCTAGCAGAGCGGCGATTCGGAAAAAAAGGCCGGCGACAGCCCGGCGCGAGGATTGACAAAGGCCGGCGGCGGGGCCCAAATGGCTCTCGCAGAGCGGGTGTAATTCAGTGGTAGAATGCCAGCTTCCCAAGCTGGACGTCGCCGGTTCGAGCCCGGTCACCCGCTCCACTTCGGCGACGGAAGCGATGACCTCACGAAAAACCGCATCCGCAACTGGCGAAACGATTCGGATCCTCTGCTGTCCGACCTGTGGCCGGCGTTTTGCCCGCGACAGTAGCACGGTCGCGCCCTTCTGCTCGGAGCGCTGCAAGCTGGTTGATCTCGGCCGCTGGCTCGACGGTAGCTACCGGCTAGCCGGCGAGCCCGCCGACTTCACGGATAACCCCGAGGACGGCGAAGACCCCAACGAGAACTAGCCGGCATCGTCGGATTTCGTCTTGACAACCCCCCTCGCGGGGGACTATGAGGGATAGTCGATACCTTGCGTGGAGGAGGGTTGCCATGACCGGACACAAGAGCTTTCCGCTTCTTACCGTTGCCGCATTGCTTGCACTGAGCGGCCCGTCCTGGGGACAGGACGCAACCGTGGTCAAGTGCGCATTCAAAATGAAGTACAGTGTCTTTGCCGAGCTGCCGACGGCCGACTTGCTGGGACGCTATCGCTGCGAAGGAACGGTGCTTGCCGTGTCGGATATCGATGCGACCAACGTCGACCGACGGCAGGTCGTCTTCGATCTCGGCGCCTGTCGTGGTCTTCCACCGACGGTGGTCTTCGGTGGATCGGGCGTCACCGAAGTCCGCCGCCTCGCCGGCGACCGCGTACGCGGCCACGTTTTTTCAGGCGAGTGCAAGGGTTGCGCGATGACGGCAAACACAGACCTAGCGGCACCGCGACTCGACGCCGGACACTTCGACGCGACGTTCGCCGTCAAGACGGTCGACGTCAGCATCAGTCCCTCGGCGATCTTCCTGCCGGCGGGCAAAGGCCACTTGAGTCTGCGTAGTGAAGCCAACGACAACGTCATCGTCCGCGGCAAATGGGCCGCTCGTCGCTGCGCGGTCTCACCGCTGCCTCCGATTTTTTGCGGTGGCATCGCAGGGTTGCCTTGCCCCACAGGGATGGCCTGCGTCGACTGGCCGGGAGACGACTGCGATCCCGCCGCCGGTGGAGCGGACTGCATTGGTATGTGCGTCGTCGGACCTTAGCCGGCGACGCACATACCGTCGTGCCTAAGGTCCGCCTGGGCCGGCGCCAAAACCACCGCGCGCTAGTCGATCACGGACACGGCGCGGTTGTTTGGTTGCTGCAGAGACAGCCATCGAAGGTTCCCGTGTCGCACTCCCCGGGCACGTTACTACCACCGGGGCAGGAAACGCTGCACGCCGACTGGTCGCACACCATCGGGCAGAGCTGGAGCTGACCAGAGCAGATCGCGGTACATCGGCACTGTCCTTGCAAAAGCCCGGTCTGCTCGATGACACAGACGCCGCTCGTCATCGTCTTGTCCGGACAAACGAAGGGGCAGTCCGCACCGCACAGGCAGGGCGTGTCCTGGGGAAGCGGAGGCAGCGTCGTCGTCGTCACGGTCGAGCTGCTAGTCGGTGTCGACGTCGATGTCGATGTCGTCGTGACAACCAGACAGTCGCTACCACAACGCAGCGTGACGCTCTGGCCGACCGCTTTCTTGAGAACACGCAATGCGTCGGTCGCGGTAATCGTACCGCTGCAGTCGACATCGCCACACTGTTGGGCAAAACCGGCTGCCGGCAGGAAAAGAACCATCGAGAGTCCACCCATCAGCAAGAGGGACCTCCGTGCCCGTATCTTCATGGGACACCTCCTCAGACGACCACTGTGAGATATGCAAGCTCCCCGAATGCCGCCCGCGGGGGGTCGGCTTCCACCCGATATCATCACTCCGCAGGGCTACTGCGCGCAAGTCCGCGCATGCACAGCCGGCCCGAAGATACAAAAAAGCGGCCGGATTCTGTCGAATCCGACCGCCTTCTTTTTCCGTATCGGCTTTTCAGCCGGCTCCGTGGTCCGAGCGGGCTAACGAATCGGAAAGGCTGATTTGCCGGTTTTCACCTCGAGGTACGACTTGCCGAACGATACGTGGCAAGCGTTACAGGCCGCCGTCACCGCTTTCATCGCAGCCTTGAACTGCGCCTTGTCCTGCGCGGTGATCGCGTTGTTCACCGCGACGAGATCGTTGACGATGAACGCTTCTAACGACACCTTCAGCGCGGGTCGGGTTACTCCTAGCTTATCCATCGCTTCTTCGAGTTCGTGCGACTCATGCGCTGCGAAACCCCAGTTCTTTTTCTTGCCGGCCAAGTTGAGCGCGTTCAGCCGCAGGCCGACTTCCATCATCTGAAAGGCTCCGCCCGGTTGGATGTCGGCAAGCACATTGATCTGATCGTCCGTCCCCGGCTGATAAACGGCCGGATCCCGGATCCAGTCGCCGCCCGACTGGGGAACGTAAATTCCCGGCGCCGCCAGTGCGATAACGACGCCGCCGAGCAGCACTCCTAGAACCAGCCCGGCTGCGAATTCTTTTTTCTTGGTAATTTTGAACATTTCCTACCCCCATTAGGTACCCCAGAAACGCGGGGTCGCTTTTTCTGCACCTCCAGGTGCATTTTGTTTCGACCGGATTCCTACCGCACGCCGCGGCGTTCCGCTCAGGGTCCGGTCGCTTTGAAGAACAGGCTTTCCGCCTTCTTGACGTCCACCACGGTAACGCCGAAGCAGTCCGCGTCGCTGGTCACGATTTGCACCGTCGCCTGCGTATTGCCCGCAAGCAAAGGAGCAATTCCGGTCGGCAGCGACAACAGCCCTTTGCGACTGTCGTTCTTGCCGACCAGCGTAACCTTGCCCTTGCCGGCCTTGCCGCCCTTCGTGATCAGCTTTAAGACACCGTCGGAAGTCGTCGCCTTGTCCAGGAACTTGTAGCCTTTGTCCGAGAGCGCCTTCCAGCACGGTTCTACTGGAGGGATCCCGCAATCGGCGAAGGGCCGGTTGACTTGCATCTGGCCGACCAGACCGTCGGCTTGGTCGTAGATGCAAACTGCGTAGCTCGTCATCGAAGCAATCGGATCGCCGAACTGAAGCTGCGTTACCGCGGGAACCAATTTTTTCAGACCAACCTTGACCTTTTCTTTGCCAGGCTTCTTTTCGCTGACCTGCAGCACGGCCTTGCCCGGGGCAATGCAGCCCGCCGCCGGTGCCGGTGTGCAAGCAACCGACGGCAGCGTCGTCGTCGTCGTCGTCGAAGTAGAGGTGGTGGTCGTCGTAGGCATCATGCAATCGGTATCGGCCGGCCAATCGGCCGCGCCGTCGCCGTCGTTGTCCAACCCGACCGCGTCCCCGTCGAAGCCGGTATCTTCTTCGGTACTCGAACACGTGTTCACGAGATTGGTAATCGGCGTCCGGTAGTATGGCGGGGGAACGCTTTCGTCCAAGATCGCCGGAAGCGGGTTCGGGTGCCCGAGTTGGCCGGCCGAGTGGCAGGTTTGGCATACGGTGATACCGTTGTTCGCGTGGTGCTGGCGAAGGCCGTACGCGGTCGCTTTCGGCAAGCCGCTGTTGGGCGACGTCTCGCCGTAGTCCCTGCCGTGGCAGCCGGCGCAGCCGAACCCTCCACCGGGGCCGCTCCAATAGGTTTGCACCGGTGTCGACCCGCCCCCATTGGGATGACAGGCATTGCATTCGGTCACAAGGAAGTTGGCCTGATGGGCCGCGTGAAGAGCCCGCTGTGGCCCGTTAACGAAAAGCGGGTGGCACTGCACGCATCCGACCCCCGCACCGTCGTCGTAAAACGGGTAGGAGTGTGCCGCCGGAACCCACGAAATCGCGCAGAGCATCGAGACCACGCAACTTACTGGAAAAATCTTTCGTCTCACGAGTCTTTCCTTCGCCCCGGTAAGCCCGCAGCGTCTCTCCTCTCCCCTCGCGTAAAATCGTCGGTCGACGGGGATTCCTCCCCAGCCTCGGGGGTACTTGTCTATAGCCGTGCCCTTCGAGTTAAGTCCACCCGGAATCCGCTCCAGGCTCGAATTTGTACCAGTATGAAACGGAAAATGGTCGATAGTAAGGGGGCTCGGCGAGCCGCTTGGCCGCCTCGTTTGGGGGGCCAAACAGCAGCCGCGCGGCGATGCCGGGCGAGCCGCCGGGCAACCGCAGGTCCCCCGGCCGCTTGACTCGCCGAATCGCTCCGCTGGTTTCCGTAAACCCACGGAAAAGGCAATTTTTCGCGGTTTGGCGTTCGGTTGTCCCGGCCCCAAGCCCCGGCTACCGTGGCATTCTATGGGCCGACAAAGCAAGTTCGTCATTGGTGTCGTCATTATCGTTTCGGCAGTAGCGTTCCTCGTCTACAACGCTGTCGATCAAACCAAGATGTATATGGTAACGGTGTCCGAGTATCTGGCGGCTCCCAACGCCTACTCGGGCACGACTCTGCGAATCGCCGGACGCGTGCAGGACAAGTCCATGCAATGGGACGATGCCAAGCACGAACTCTCCTTCGCGCTGAACGACATTACCGGCGACGGGCAGATCAAGGTCCATTACACCGGCCTTCTTCCCGATATGTTCGCCGAAGGCCGTGATGTCATCGTCGAGGGGCCCCAGACCGAGGCCGATGTGTTTGAAGCAAGTGCGGTCCTGACCAGCTGCCCCTCCAAATACGAACCCGAAGAGTAGAGGTGCCCCGTGATCTTCGTCGGCAACCTGGCCCTTTTGTTGGCTCTCGGCTGCTGCGCCTATAGCAGCGTCGTCTCCGTCTACGGCGGCCTCAAGCGGCGTCGCGATTTCATCGATAGCGCCGAGCACGCGGCCTATGCCGCTGCAGCAATGGTCACGATCGCCACGGCGGTCCTGGTACACGGCCTGATCACGCATGACTTTCGCATCGAGTACGTCGCCAGCTACTCGAGTACGACGCTTCCTTTACAGTATCGAATCGCCGCGCTGTGGGGCGGCATGGAAGGCTCGATGCTGCTTTGGGTATTTATCCTGACGACCGTCACCGCACTCGCGCTCTACCAAAACCGTCATCGAAACCGCGAGTTGATGCCGTATGTGACGGCCACCTGCATGACGGTCGGCACGTTCTTCTTGTGGATGTTGGTTTCGGTAACGCCGCCGTTCGAACTGCTCAACTTCGTGCCGGCCGAGGGCACCGACCTCAACCCCCTCTTGCAGAATTATTGGATGTCGATCCATCCGCCGTCTCTGTACCTCGGCTACGTCGCCTGGACCGTCCCCTTTGGTTTTGCCATCGCCGCCCTCGTCACCGGCCGACTCGACGACATGTGGATCCGAACCTCTAGGCGTTGGGTGTTGGCGGCGTGGTTCTTTTTATCGCTGGGTAATCTTTTCGGCGCACGCTGGGCTTACGAGGTCCTTGGCTGGGGCGGCTATTGGGCCTGGGATCCTGTCGAGAACGCTGCTTTCCTGCCTTGGCTGACAGGCACCGCATATCTGCACTCGGTCATGATCCAAGAACGCAAGGACATGCTGAAAGTTTGGAATATGGTGCTCATCATCGTCACTTTCGCACTGACGATCTTCGGTACGTTCCTTACTCGCAGCGGCGTGATTTCATCCGTGCACTCGTTTACCCAATCGGGTTTGGGGCCATACTTCCTGGGTTTTCTAGCGTTGGTACTGGCCGTCTCCGTCGGCTTACTCTTGTGGCGTTTGAGCGACCTTAGACCTCGTCATGAACTCGATTCGGTGCTCTCGCGAGAATCGGCCTTTTTGTTCAACAATCTCGCGTTGCTTGGAATCGCCTTCGCGACCCTTTGGGGCACGATCTTCCCGGTGCTCTCCGAATGGGTCCGCGGCGTCAAGATCACCGTCGGACCACCGTTCTTCAACCGCGTCAATGCGCCGCTCGGCATCGCCCTGCTGCTACTAATGGGCATCGGTCCGCTGATCGCCTGGCGGCGTGCCTCGTGGCAGCACATGGTGCGAACGTTTGGCGCGCCGACACTGACCGGCGTGGTTTGCGGTATCGCGTTGCTCCTTCTGGGCATGTACGATCTTTCGGCTCTGACCGTTATGTCGATTTCCGCCTTCGTCCTGCACACGATCATCATCGAGTTCCACCGCGGCGCCCTCGCTCGCAAAGCCATGGTGGGAGAGAGCTATGGCGTTGCCCTACGCCGGTTGATGTTGAAAAATCAGCGTCGCTATGGGGGCTACGTCATTCATCTGGGCGTGGTCTTCATGTTCGTCGGTGTCACCATGTCGTCGGTGTACCGGGTCGAGGAGCTACATACGGTCAAACCCGGAGAGAGCTTTTCGATCGGCCGCTACTCGCTGCGCTACGATGGCCTGCGCGATTTGAGCGACGAACACGTAGCCCGAGCGGCAGCCGATCTCGCCGTCATGGTCGGCGGGAGGCAGATCGCAACGCTGGCTCCAGAAAAGCGTTTCTACCGCCGCCCAGAGCAACCGGCGACCGAGGTCGCTTACCGTTCGACGCTGCGCGAAGACCTGTACGTCGTTCTCGGCTCCGTCAGCCAAGACGAAAAGACCGCGACCTTCCAAGCCTATGTCAATCCGATGGTCGCTTGGCTGTGGCTCGGCGGAATCGTTCTGATTTTGGGCACGATGCTCGCGATCGTTCCGCTGCGCCGCGTCCGCGCCCGCGAACGCGCCCGTGAATCGGTCGTCGCGTCCGGCCAAGAGCGATCGGCATGAAGCGTCGTGTCGCCGGATTCGCCTTTCTCGTTCTGCTCGTCCCGGGCTGTTTTTCGGCAGAGACTCCGAACACCCAGAAGGCCATCGAGGATCGCCTGACCTGTCAGTGCGGCTGCGGGCTGACGGTCCACTCCTGCAACCATCTGCAGTGCGGTTTCGCGGTACCCGTCAGGAGAGAAATCGCCGAAGCTCTCGCAGCCGGCAAGGCCGCTGACGAGATCATCGCGGGCTACGTCGAAAAGTACGGCGAAAAAGTCCTCTCGTCCCCCGTTCCCACGGGTTTCAACCTGGTCGCCTGGTACGGCCCCTACGTGGTCGTGGCGCTCGGTGCACTGGGCATTCTTCTTTTGATCCGGCGTTGGATCGGCGGTCGACAAGAAGGCACAGCCTCAGCAACTATTGACGCTCGCGTGCTCTCCGACAGCGACCGCAAACGCCTGGACCAAGAACTCGAGGATCTGGAAGAATGAGCGTTTTTTTTGGCGTACTCATGGTCGTCTCGGTTGCCGTCATCATCGCCATGCCACTCATGCGAGCCACGGGCCCGGAAGCCGAAGCGGTCGACGAACGAACCGAGCAGCTCAATCGCGAGAAAACCGTCGCCTTGATGGCGATACGCGAGGCCGATTTCGATCGCGCGACCGGGAAGCTCACGGAGGATGACTACTCGGTACTCCGCGGCGATTACGAGAAGCGTGCCCTCGGTGCGATGACCGAACTCGATGCGGCCGCGCGCGAGGTCGTCGTCGCCCCTCTCGCCCGAGAAGCGAGCGCCGCGGCTAAAGGCGGCGTGACAGCAGCCTTCTGCGCCGCCTGCGGAAACGCTTTCGGTGAGACCGACCGCTTCTGTGCATCCTGCGGGCAGTCCCGGCCCCAGCTAGCCGCGGCGCCTCGTCAATCGACCTGAAACACGATAGCCTCGCGTCGATGTCGTCACCGCAAGAAGAAGACCCGGAGCAGGCTCGCCCCTGTTCTCGCGAAGACCTCGAAGCGTATTTTGAAACCGGTTGCCGCGCACCCTCCGATTGGAAGATCGGAATAGAGTACGAAACGCCAGCCGTCTCGGCCGACAGCGCCGAAGCCATTCCCTACGAAGGCGCTTCCGGAATCCGGGCGGTCTTGGAATCTCTCGGCCAATACAGTCAGTGGCAAACCGTATGCGAAGACGAACGGCCGATCGCCCTGAGCGATGGCCAGGCTTCGATCACGCTCGAGCCCGGCGGACAGGTCGAGATGTCCGGCCGCCCTTGCGACTCGCTGCACTGTTGCGACGAGGAACTACGGACGCACGTGGAACAGCTTTCGACCGTAGAGACCGAACTCGGCGTGCGCTTTCTCGGCCTCGGCATGACTCCTCGCACGCCACTCGACCGGGCGCCGTGGATGCCCAAGCAGCGATACCGCATCATGCGTTCGCTGATGGCGGAAACCGGTCGGCTCGGCCATCGCATGATGCTTCAGACGGCCACCGTGCAGGCCAACTTTGACTACGGCAGCGAGCGAGACGCGAAAGAGAAGTTCCGTCTTTCCATGGCGTTGGCGCCCGTTCTGATAGCGCTGTCGGCAAACTCCCCGGTAGTCGACGGGCGTGCGTCGGGTTACAAGAGCTTTCGCGCTCACGTGTGGACCGATACCGATCCCGCGCGTTGCGGTACGCTTCCCTTCGCTTTCGATACGGAAGGAATCTTCGGTGCCTATACCGAATACGCGCTAGACGTGCCGATGTACTTCGTTCAACGCGCCGGGCGACTTCTGCAAACGGGGGGAATCTCCTTCCGCAGCTTCCTCGAAAAAGGTCTCGACGGACACCGAGCCACACTCTCCGACTGGACGACCCATTTGACGACTCTGTTTCCCGAAGCCCGCATGAAAACCTATATTGAATCGCGCTCGGCCGACGGCCAACCGGCCAGCCGAGTGTTGCTCGCGCCTGCCCTGCTCAAGGGATTGCTCTACGACAGTGACTGTCTGACGGCCGCCTGGGATGTGCTGCGTCGCTGGTCTCTCGACGAACGGCGTGAGGCCGTAGAACAAGCCGCCCGCCTCGGCCTTGACGCCCGCGTTCAGCGGCACCGTCTTCGCGACTACGCCGACGAGCTATGTCAGATCGCGCGAGAAGGCCTTCGACGTCAGGCCTGTCGTTCTGAGGAGTTGGCGGACGAAAGCGACTACCTCGAACTGCTCGAACGCCAGCTTCGCGAAGATCGCTCGCCGGCCGATGCCTTGCGGCCACCCGACGGCGACTGGAAGCATTGGCTCGAAGCCGTTCGCTTCTGCGATCTCGACTAGCCCTTGACATTCGCTTTTTTTTCGCCCATAGTTCGTCCATGGTCTCCGGTAGCATCACTGGCGTCCGGCCGGACTTTCGCCGAGCCTCGAGGAGAGCGGTCAGCAGCGCCGCCCTTGAGCAGACGCTCGGACTACCCCCGGGAGCCTGGCGCCGGCGCCGATTGTTTCTACTGACCCTACGCAGTGATTCGTTTACGGCGCTCGGACTACACTTCGGTGACCAGCTCGTGGTGGAGCCCGGCAGTCACGCGACCGAGGGCCGACTGATGGTGGTGCGCCATACCGGCGGGCGGCTAGGACTGGCCAGGGTGCTAGCAAGCCCGTGGCGGCGGCCCTTGGCCCAGGCTCTGGGCTCGCCCCGCCCGCGAGGGAGGGGTAGGCGGGGAGGGGGGGCAGGGCGCCGCTTGCGTCGCCATGACCCCCGCCGCCCGCCCGCCAGTGAAAAACGCGCAAAC
>CAZJCO010000026.1:0-15348 GCA_964544375.1 uncultured Myxococcales bacterium | reverse complement strand
AGAGAATACTAGCGCCGCGCGGCGCAATCGAATGAAATCAATGTTGATGTCGGGTTTTACGATCTGAAACATCTCGCCCCTCCCCTCAGATGCTCAGGCTCGCGCCGGGACGCCGCAACAGCGACAAATCGTGGAAAACGCGGCTAGCAAATACCGCGCTGAAGATCGTGCTGCCGATACCGATGCAAAGCGTCAGCGCGAACCCCTTGATCGGGCCCGAGCCGAACTGAAACAGTACCAAACCTGCGAGAAAAGTCGTGATGTTGGAGTCCAGAATCGCTGGCAGCGCCCGGCTGTAGCCGGCATCGAGCGCCGCATGGGCCGTCTGCCCCAAACGCAGCTCCTCGCGAATTCGCTCATTGGTGAGAACGTTCGCGTCGACCGCCATGCCCAAGGTGAGCACGATACCAGCAATGCCCGGCAACGTAAGGGTCGCGTGGAAACCCGCGAGGACGCCGAGAAGTAACGTTACGTTGATAATCAGCCCCAAATCGGCGACCAAGCCGCCGAAGCGGTAATACACGAGCATGAACAACACGACGAGAAGGCCGCCGATGGCAAAGGAGCGGACTCCTGCCCGAATGGAATCCCGTCCCAACGACGGTCCCACCGTTCGTTCTTCGGCAATCCGAACCGGCGCAGGCAAGGCGCCCGCGCGCAGGACGATGGCCAAGTCACGAGCCTCGTCAAGGGTAAAGCTGCCGGTAATCACCGCCCGTCCGCCACCGATTCGCTCGCGAATAACCGGCGCGCTTTGGACCTTGCCGTCGAGGACGATGGCCAAACGCCGACCGACGTGCTCGCTCGTAATTCGTTCGAACAGGCGCGCTCCTCGACTGTTGAGGGTAATCGAGACGTAGGGCGGTTCACCGTACTGTCCCGGGCGGTGCCGCGCGTCCGAAATCACTTCGCCGGTCATCAGAACTCCCGGCTCGACGGTGTACGTCACCGAACTTACCTGGTGCGTTACGGGATCGACCCTGTCGCCGGCTAAC
This sequence comes from uncultured Myxococcales bacterium, assembly GCA_964544375.1. Classification (GTDB taxonomy): domain Bacteria; phylum Desulfobacterota; class Binatia; order UBA1149; family SPBQ01; genus CAZQYE01. Next base: position 14,353 of record CAZJCO010000026.1, on the reverse strand, counting down.
ACCTCTCCTCCTTGCGCGGCCGACGACTCGTCGGCAAGCATACGGAACTCCAGTTGTGCCGTGCGCCCGATCAGACGCTTGGCACGGTCGGGATCCTGCACGCCGGGAAGCTGAACCAGAATGCCGGAGGCGCCCGTGCGCTGGATCGTCGGCTCGGAGACGCCGAACTCGTCCACCCGATTACGGATCGTTTCAACCGCCTGATCGATGGCAAATTGCCGAATGTTTTTCACCTCGAGTTCGATCACCCGCAAGCTCAACCGATGACCGGTCTCGGACAACCGCTCAAGGTTTGGAAAGTTGTCGCTAACGTATTTCAACAGCTGGTCCTTCTTTGACCGGCTGACCAATTCGAAGGACAGGCCATCAATGCCGCTACGTTTCCAATCGCGCGTGGCAATTTCTTCGTCGCGCAGTTCGCTGCGGAGCTGATCCGCCACCAAGTCGGTCGAATTGGCGACCGCCTTGTCGACGTCTACTTCGAGCACCAAGTGGATTCCGCCCTGCAGATCGAGTCCCAGGCGAATCGAATCGTCCGGAAACACGCTCGACCACCACGAGGGGAGTTCCTCCGCAAAGTTCGGAACGAGAAAAATCAATGCCAGCAAAACCGATCCGATGACCGTTGCCAGGCGCCATGCCAGTCCCCGCGTCACTACTCAGTCCTCCTTTTTACTCTTTTGCAGACGGCCGATCTGCGAGCGGTCCCAGCGAACGTTCACGTTCGGTGCTACCTCGAGAGTTACCACGTGCTCGCTGAGTTCGACGACCCTGCCGTGCAAACCACCCATCGTCACCACCCGATCGTTCTTCTTCAGATTCTCGACCAGATCCTTCTGTTCCTTCGCACGCTTCTGCTGTGGCCGAACGAGCAGAAAATAGAAAACCAGCAGGATGAGAATCAGCGGGACGAAGGCCTGCAGCCCGCCCCCCTGAGGTGGACCCGCTTGTGCCAATACCAGGGGCAACTCCGTCATCGGGACTCCTCTTCGGCCGAGATCGGCGATCGTTGCTGTAGCGTTGCGTAAGAGTCCTTGCGAAACTCTTCGTATCGGTCGTCCTCGATGGCCGACCGCAAGTTCGTCATCAAACGTTGATAAAACCGCACGTTGTGAATGCTCGCAAGCGTCGCACCGAGCATTTCCTTTCGCCGAGCGAGATGATGCAGATAAGCGCGAGAAAAGTTGCCGCAGCAGTAGCAGTCACAACCGTCTTCCGGCGGCCGCGGGTCGTCGGCATAGCGCGCGTTGCGGATCGCCAGGCTACCGCTCGCAGTAAACAGCGTTCCGTTACGCGCGTTGCGCGTCGGCACGACGCAGTCGAACAGGTCGTAACCGAAGCCCACCAGATCGACGATGTCGCGTGGCATTCCCATTCCCATCATGTAGCGCGGCTTGCCCTGCGGCAGTAGCGCTGCGGACACCGCGGCGGTCTCCATCGTCGCCTCGCGCTCCTCCCCGACCGACAGACCACCAACCGCGTAGCCCGGAAAATCGAGCCGCGTCAGCTCCTCGGCATTCTCGCAGCGAAGATCCTCGAAAAGCCCACCTTGCATGATAGCGAAGAACAGCGTGTCGCCATACTCTTCGGCGTCTTCGGCGAGCGCCCTGCGGCTGCGCTCTGCCCACCGCAGCGTTTGTGCGGCGGCCATCGACGCTTTGGCGCGGTCGCCTGGCGCTGCGGTAACGACGTCGAAAACCATCGCGATATCCACTCCCAAGGCCCTTTGGATACTCACCGACCTCTCCGGCGTCATCTCAAAGAGTGAGCCGTCAAGGTGCGACCGAAACGTCGCTCCCGTCTCGGTCGTGCTCACGCAGGATGCCAAGCTGAAGAGCTGGTAACCACCGCTATCGGTCAGGATCGGCCTCTGCCAACCCATGAACCGATGCAGACCACCGATTTTTTTAATCCTTTCCACCCCCGGCCGCAACGCAAGGTGGTAGGAATTGGCCAGCAGAATCTCGCTTCCGGTTTCGATGAGCTGAGCCGGCGTCATTCCGCGAACGGTCCCGTAGGTGCCGACCGGCATGAAAGCTGGGGTGCGCACGCTGCCGTGCGCCGTATGCAGCAAGCCGAGTCTGGCTCCGGCCACACTCGTCCGCAGCAGCTCGTAGCGGCCCTGCCCCGCGGCCGCTTCCGCGGCACTCACCGCGGGCCTCTCTGTCGTGCCGCACGCCTCACAGCACGAGCATCGCGTCCCCGTAGCTGTAGAAGCGATAGCGCCGCTCGACCGCCTCGCGGTACGCGCGTTGCACGAGGCTGGCCCCAGCGAAAGCCATGACCAGACAGAGCAAGGTGGTTCGAGGTAGGTGAAAATTGGTCAGTAGAGCATCGGCCACGCGAAACTCGAATCCGGGCCGGATGTACAAGTCGGTAGCCCCGCCGGCGGCTCGCACGACCCCTTTGTCGTCGGCTGCCCACTCGAGCGTACGCACCGTTGTCGTGCCGACCGCGACGCAGCGGCCTCCGCGGCGGCGCACACCGTTGATGCGTTCGGCCGTCCGCGCCAGGATGCTGCAGCGCTCGGCCTCCAACTCGTGGGAGTCGGGATCGCGGCGAATCGGTGCGAAGGTCCCCGGCCCGACGTGGAGCGTAACCGTATCAAACGAGATCGACTGCTCTGCTAGCCGCGCCAACACGCTCGGGCTGAAGTGCAAACCGGCAGTTGGCGCGGCTACCGATCCCTCGTCGCGGGCAAACACCGTCTGGTAACGCCGGCCGTCGGCAGCGTCGGCGCCGTGCGGTCGCTTGATGTAGGGTGGCAGTGGAATGTTGCCAGCCTGCGCCAGAACATCCGCAACCTGCGCCGCTTCGAACTCGACGACACAACGCCCCCCTGCTTCCACTCGGCGCACGCGCGCGGAAAACTTTCCGCCAACCTCGAGCAACGTGCCCTCGCGCAAACGCTTTGCACTACGGTAGATTGCCGCTTGCCCTCGGTCCTTCTCACTCGGACCCAAAATCAAGAGTTCGACCGCCCCGCCGCTCGGCTTGGTGGCGCTCAGGCGCGCCGGCACGACTCGCGAATCATTGGCGACCACGCAGTCCCCGGCACGCAACAAACGCGGCAACTCGAAAAAACGGCGGTGCTCGATCGTCCCACTGGCGCGACGAACGACCATCAGCCGTGCGTCCTGCCTGCGAGCGGCCGGGCGCTGTGCGATCAGTTCCCCGGGAAGCTCGTAGTCGAGCAAGCTTCGCCAATCGCCGCCCGCTACGGACTCGCGGTCGGCACGGCGGGCGGTGTCAGCTGCCATCACCGCTTTGATCTTGCCGCATGGCCCGTGCCACCGGACTGATGAGGTCGATAGGAACCGGCAAAATCACGGTCGAGCTGTGCTCTGAAGCGACTTCGGTCAAGGTCTGCAAGAAACGAAGCTGAACGGCGATCGGGTGGGCGGCCATCTTCTGGGCCGCTTCGGCAAGTCGGGTTGATGCCTGGAATTCGCCTTCGGCATTGATGATCTTGGCGCGCCTCTCACGTTCGGCCTCGGCCTGCTTGGCCATCGCGCGCTGCATCTCTTGCGGTAGGTCGATGTGCTTGACTTCGACCGACACGACTTTGATTCCCCAGGGATCCGTCTGAACGTCGAGAATTTCCTGCACCTGGTGGTTAATCCGCTCGCGCTCGGAGAGTAAATGATCCAGCTCCGCCTGACCACAGACGCTACGCAGCGTGGTCTGCGCCAACTGCGACGTTGCGTAGAGATAATTTTCTACCTCGACCACGGCCTTGCTCGGGTCGACCACGCGAAAATAAAGCACCGCGTTGACTTTGACCGAAACATTGTCGCGCGTAATGACGTCTTGCGACGGTACGTCCATCGTAATCGTACGCATGTCGATGCGGAGCATACGCTCGATTCCGGGGATCACATAAATGATTCCAGGGCCGCGATAGGCGACCAACCTCCCCAATCGCAGGACGACCGCGCGTTCGTATTCTTTCATCACCTTGAGCCCGCTGACGACGATCGCGATGATGACGGCTATCACATAGATACCAACCATGCCGTTACTCCTCGATAGCGCGCACGTGGACTACCAGGCCACGCACGGATTCGACGCTGACCGAACAGCCTTCCGGAATCGGCTGCTCGCTCTGCGCGTTCCAAATTTCACCATGAACTCGCACTTTGCCGGACTCGTGCACTGCGGTGGCGGTCCTACCGATTTCGCCGACCAGCCCTTCCGCCCCGGTCACGGAACGGCGGCGGCGGTCTTGCACGAGCAAGGTTGCGATAAGCAAGACGATCGTTCCGAACATGGCGATCGTCGCAAAGATCAGGCTGCGATTGACCATTAGCTGTGACTCCGGCGTGTAGAGGAACAACGACCCCAGTGTCAATGCAACGATGCCGCCGAAACCCAGTACACCAAAACTCGGCATGAACAGTTCGCCGAGGAGAAAACCCATGCCCAGCAGGATGAGCAAGGCTCCGGTCAGATTGATTGGCAGCACCTGCGATGCCAGCAACGCGAGCAGCAGACAGATGGTACCTGCGACACCGGGGAACACCGCGCCGGGATGCGAGAACTCCATGTAGAGACCGAGCATTCCGGCCATCATCAACAAATAGGCGATATTGGGATCGGTGATGACGTTGAGGACCTTCTGCCTGAACGACATGCCGACATCGACGACCAACGGCCCGCCGCCTGCGATCTTCGCGTCGCCAAAGTGCAGTGCGACCTTGTTTCCCTGCAACTCGACTTCTCGGCCCTCGGCTTGCTCAACCAGGTCGGCGAGATCAACGGCAACGAAATCCACCACGTTCTTTTCAGCCGCTTCGCTCGCCGCGATCGAGACGCTCTCGCGTACGGCCTTCTCGGCCCACTCGACGTTCCGCCCGCGTTGGTCGGCGATCGAACCGACGAAGGAGGCGGCATAGTTCTCAACTTTCTGGCGCATGTCACCGCCGATGTCGCCGCCTTGTCCGCTCACCGGATGAGCCGCACCGATCGTCGTGCCCGGCGCCATCGCCGCCACGTGCCCCGCCAGCGTAATGAACACTCCGGCCGAAGTGGCACCTGCGCCGCCCGGCGCGACGTAGACGATCACTGGCAGCGGCGCCGCAAGAATATTCTTGACGATCGTCTTGGTTGAGTTGAGAAGACCGCCCGGCGTGTCGAGTTGAATGACTAAGGCCACCGCGTGTGCTTCGGAGGCGTCCTCGATTGTGGTCTCGATGAAATCAGACACCGCCGGGTTGATCGGACCGTCAACGGTCAAACGCCACAGCGCGCGGGTATCGGCGCCTCCGGCGAGCGCTCCGAGGACTAGCGCCAGCACGATCGCGCAAAGCGACATCGATCGCAGTAGACCACGCATGGTTACGATCTACGCTTGGCCGGCGGCTCGATACCCAATCGCTGCATGACGAGTTTGATGTCCCCCCATACGGTGCGCTTGTCCGAAGGATTGCGCAATAGGTAGGCAGGATGGAACGTCGGCATCAGTGGCACCCCCTGATACTCGTGCCAATGGCCGCGCTGCTTCGATATCGGCGTTCTATTTCTGAGCAGCACCTGGGTCGCGAAGGTTCCCAGCGTAACGATCACTCGCGGGCGGATCAGCCCTATCTGGCGGTGTAGAAACGGTTCGCAGGCGACGATCTCATCGGGTTGCGGATTGCGGTTGTTCGGTGGCCGGCACTTGACGACGTTGGCAATGTAGACATCGTCGCGTCGAAGCCCCATTCCCTTGGTGATGATGTCGGTAAGCAGTGCGCCCGCGCGTCCAACGAACGGAATGCCCTGGCGGTCCTCCTCTTGTCCGGGCCCCTCGCCGACGAACATGAGCTCGGCGCCGGCGCTGCCCACACCGAAGACCACCTGCGTACGGCTATCGTGGAGCTTACAGCGCTGGCAGTCACCGATCAGCGCACGAAGAGCATCGAGGCTGTCAGCTTCGCGCAATCCTGGCTCGACCACCAAACCGGGCAGCTCTTCGACGACCGGTCGGTCCGCTTCCGCGATCGAAGGCCGCGAGTCGCCGCCGGCTGACGCAGCCGCTGCGGCTGACGGTATGGCGCCCACGCCGAGTTCGCACTCTCGTCGGAGATAGGCTGCCGCCATTTGCCGAGTTTTGTCCTGTTGTTCGCTCTTGCTAGCCACTGTAGACTCCGACTGTCGGCTTCTGGCCGTAGGGTGCCGCGTGGTCGAGTCAGGGTGAAATGATTGCTTGGGTTTTGATCATCACGGTGGGCCTCCTCCTGCTTCCGCAAGACGCTCTAGCGTGGGGCCCCGTAACCCACATCGTCCACGGAAGCGCCATCCTGGCGAACCTTACCAGCCTACCCCCCACCCTTCAAGCATTGCTTGAAGGACATCCGGAACGTTATCTTTATGGCTGCATTGGTGCCGATATCATCCAAGCAAAGGCCTACACCCGCAGCATTGCGACCCACTGCCACAGCTGGCCGGTTGCGTGGAAACTCATTTCTGCTGCTCGTACCGACGGTCAACGCGCTTTTGCCTGGGGATACATGACCCATCTCGGCGCCGATATCGTTTCGCACAACCACTTCGTCCCGGCTCACCTGCTTCGCAGTTTCGACGGCCGCGGCACCGGGCACGCGTACTGGGAAGCGCGCGCCGACGCCTTCCAGCAGCATCGCTACTGGAGGCGAGTTCGCGCCGTCCTCGAAGAGGATTACGTCGACTGCGACCGGTTGGTCGAGCGTGTCGTACTGCACACCTTGTTCTCCTTCCGGACGAACAAGCGCATTTTCGATTCCTTGATGGCCCTGAGTAAACTCGAACGTTGGCAGGCTTTCATCGCCGGTCTCAACCGGCGTTCGCGCTACACCTTGCGGCGGCCGATGGTCCAGCGCTACAACGCCGCGGCGATCGCTTCGGCGAGTGACCTGCTGATCAATGGAAAGAAGTCGTTTACCCAGCAGCAGGATCCCACCGGCCGCGAGATCCTGCGGAGAACCATGCTCCTGCGTCGCCGGTTACGGGCGCTCAAGCGCCGCGACCGTCTTGCGCCTAGCGAGGCAAGAAGAATGATTGACGAGGTTCTGCCGGAACTGGTCGCTCCACCGGCTGCAGCCTGAGCCCACGTCAGACGCTCGACTCTGCCGACGCTTTGCCCCGCTGTTTTCGTTCCAGCAACAATACGACTTTATCGAGTACGATTCCGGCAAGCTCAGGCTTACTGACCGTCTCGGTGCACTCTTCGCCGCCGAACCTGTCGAGCAGAATCGCAGAGTTGGTCTCCACGTCGAAACCGCTGTCAACCGCCGACACGTCGTTGGCGACGATCAAGTCGAGCTTCTTGCGTCGCAGCTTGCTTCGCGCATTTTCTGCGAGATCTTTGGTTTCCGCAGCAAAACCTACGAGGATCCGCTCTCCTCTAGCCTGAGCCAGACCGCTGATGATGTCGGGCGTAGGCTGCATCGAAAGCGTCATGCCGGACGACGACTTCTTGATTTTGTTGGCTGCCGCCTCGCTCGGGCGATAATCGGCGACTGCCGCGACCATGATCACGACGTCGGCACTCGTCACGCGCGAACGCATCGCCTCGTTCATCTCTTCTGCCGTTTCGACGCGAACGAGTTCGCAGCCGGTGGGCGCCTCGATCGTCGTCGGTCCGCTGACGATGGTGACACTGGCACCCCGACGTCGCGCGCAGCCAGCAATCGCATAGCCCATTCGGCCACTGGAACGATTCGTCACAAAGCGCACCGGATCGATGGACTCGCGCGTCGGGCCGGCCGAAACCAGTACCCGCAGACCGGCGAGATCCGGAGGTGTGAGGATTCTGCGTAGCTCTTCCAACAACCGAGGAGCATCGGGCAAGCGGCCGGGACCTTGCGTACCGCAGGCGAGTTCGCCGCTGTCCGGATCGATCACGCTGTATCCGAGCTGGCAGAGACGCTCGATATTCGCCCGAACCGCCGGATGCGCCAGCATGTTGCTGTTCATCGATGGGCACACGACCACCGGCGCGCGGGTGGCAAGCACGGTCGCCGTAACAACATCGTCGGCCATCCCTTGGGCCAGTCGCGCTATCAGGTTGGCAGTCGCTGGCGCGATCAGTACGACATCGGTTTGCTCGGCCAGCTGAATGTGGCCTATTTGCGCGTCCTCGGTCGTACTCAGAAGCTCGCTGGCGACCGGCCGGCGCGACAGCGCCTGTAGGGTCAGCGGAGTGATGAATCGCGTCGCCGCCGGCGTCATGGCCACTTGCACTTCGGCACCGGCCTCCCCCAGGCGTCGTATCAGGTCACCGGTCTTGTAGGCGGCGATGCCGCCCCCTACACCGAGCATTACGCGCTTTCCCTCGAGCGGATCCAAGCAACTCAACTCCGCTCCGGCGCGGACTCTCCGATGCGCCCGAGCTCCGTCAAGCTTAGCCCCTCACGCACGAGGAATACAGCCCCCAAGACCACCTGCACGACAAACTGCAGGGCGTGAGTCAGCAAGGAATAGCCAAGCGCCATAGCACCCGGCACATCATGAATCCGCTGGAGCGCCAATTTACACCCCCACTCGAACTGCCCGACGAACGCCGGAGCCGAGGGGATGGAAACCGCGAGCGCGACGATCGTCATCACGGTCACGCCTGCTCCGAAAAACGGCACGTCGAGACCGATCGCGGGAAAGCCAAGGGAGAAGCTAATCGCGATGACGAACCACAGGTAGAGCGACCACAGCACTGCCTGAACCAATACCGCCAACTCGCCGAGGATCGCCATGGCGTCGAGGAACTCGTGTTCCACTCGCATGATGCGGTAGCCGATTCGTCCGGGCAGACGTAGCCACAAGCGATCCAAAATCGGCAGTAGTCGGGCTCGCTGCAGATGCAGCAGAACCACCGCCGTAGCGAGCACGCCAACCACGCCTCCGGCGAGCCAGGTCAGCTTATGAACGATCGGCGGCGCGTCGGCGTTCATCACCACCCAGCACGCAAACAGAAACAAAGCCCCCAAATCGAGAATCCGCTCGAGGACGATACTAGCGATCGACGTGCTGAGAGAGACCTCCGTATGACGGCTGACTAGGTAAGGACGCGCGAATTCGCCTACCCGGAAAGGAAGAACCATATTCGCCATGAATCCGATCGCGGCTGCCGAGAACAGCACATGCATCGGTTGCCGTTCGGCCGTCGCCCGCTCGAGCAGCAGACTCCAGCGCTGGCACCGAACGAATAAGGCATAAACGCCGACCGCCGCCATGCCGGCCAAATAGCGCGCATCGGCTTGGGACAAACTGCCGGCAACCTGTCCTAGATCCTCGCCTCGCAGGGCAAGGTAAAGAAACAGGGCGGAGAAACCGACGCCGACGGCGAGTTGCAGCCACCGTCGTGCGCCGGCGTTCACGGCCACAGATCGAAAAGACCGCTCAGAGACTCAGCTGCGGAACCGCGAGGGCGGCGGATCCGGGATGTCGGCGTCCGGGTGGAGCTGCTTGGCGCGGCCGAGCAAAACGTCTTCGGTCTCCTCATTTTCAGGGTCCGGGATGCAGCAATCTACGGGGCACACGGCCGCGCACTGTTCCTGATCGAAGAAACCGACGCACTCGGTGCACTTCTCCGGAACGATGTAGTAGACGTCCTCCGAAAGCGCGTCGTGCGTGTCGCCGTTGAACTCCCACTCCACGCCCCCCTCGTAGATAGCGGTGTTCGGGCACTCGGGCTCGCATGCGCCGCAGTTGATGCACTCCTCGGTTATCTTTGTCGCCATTCGCGGGCTCTCCTTGGATGAATAAGAACACAGCGTGCCATAGGGCGGCATCGTAGTAAAGCAGGCCAGCCTTGACTTGGCACCGCGTTTCGACGCAACGTAAAGTCGCGTGGTGCCGGCAGGCCCCACCGAGAAGACGGTGAACCGAGGCACGGTTGCAAGCAACGCGACCCGCGGCGTGGCGGCAGGACCGACTGCCGCGGTAGCCGAGGAACTCGCACGCGTCGAGGAACGAATCGCCGCGGTGATTGAATCGCGCGAGCCACGCCTGACGGAGATCTCCGATTACCTGATCAATGCCGGCGGTAAGCGCGTACGACCTGCAGTGTCGTTGCTCACCTTCCGCGCCTGCGGGGGAGACGATCCTACCGACGTCATCGACCTGGCAGTTTCGCTGGAACTGATACACACCGCCACCCTGCTGCACGACGACATCATCGACTCCAACGATACCCGTCGCGGTCGCGACGCGGCACCGCTGCGTTTCGGCGTCTCAGATACCCTGGTGACCGGCGATTTCCTCTTCAGCCGAGCGTTCGAGGTTTGCGGCCGTTTTGAACCGAAGATCGTCGCCTGGGCGGCCGACGCCTGCGTTCAGCTGACCGAAGGCGAGATCATGCAAGGACGGTTTCGTCGCAATGCTTCGGTACGCGAAGACGACTACTATCAGATCGTTCGTCGCAAAACCGCGTCATTGTTTGCCGCATGCGCGGGCATCGCGGCTTATCTCGCAGGCGCCGCGGACGCCGTCGTCGAGCGCATTCAAACGGCCGGACTAGAAGTCGGAATCGCTTTTCAGATGGTCGATGACGTGCTCGACGTCGAGGGTGATCCGACGCGGATCGGTAAACGTGTCGGCACCGACTTGCTCGACGGCAATCCGTCGCTTCCGATCGTCATGGGGCTGCATCTTGCGCCGGTTCGCCGTGCCTTCGCGATGAACCCCTGCCCACCGGACGCGGTGGAAGAAGCCCTCCGCGCTCTTTGCAAAAGCGCGATCACTTCCCGGGTACGGAAACTCGCGGTTACCCACGCAGAACGCGCCGCCGACGCACTCAAGGATCTGCCGCCGTCGGTCTACCGTGACGGCTTGACGACTCTCATGGCCGATCTCGTCGGCCGCGATCTCTAGCCGTCTACCGGCGGTTGCAACAAGACCACTACGATTTTCCGAATACGCCGAAACTGATCATGCGGCCAAGCGAGTGGCGGGTATTGCCCCGGAAGAACAGTCCCAAGGCCAGCGCGAGGTAAACGCCGACGAAAATCATCCGAACGGTGGCATCCGGGACGGCGAGTTGCACGCCGAAGAGAAGCAATAACGAAAAGGCTTCCACCATGGACAGCCGCAAGTCGGCGAGGATCACGACCGCAAATAGCGACTGCGCCGAAGTGAGCAAGATCTCGTGACTCTGCCGCTCGTCGAGCACCATTGGGCGGCCGGCGCCGAGCGATGCGACGTAAACTAGGGGCAGCATACCGATCAGCAAGGTCCACTGATTCACCTTCGAAGAGACGAGAGCCGAGAAGCCGACGTCTGGCTTCATACGCAGCGCAAACAGGATCGCGACGATGAATTCAGGAGATTCCGAAGCCAGCGGTGCGATCCACTGCACGAGCAGGAAGCGGTCGATTCCGAAACGGCCGCCGATGCCCAACAGTGCTTCCGCAAACGGCTCCGCCGCCAGCAGAATGGTGCCGCCAGCAATCGCGAACAGCGTACAATAGACTAGTCGGCGTTTGGCCGCCGGCATCTGCCCGATCAGCTCTGCCGGACCCTCGAGGTCGGGTTCGACCACCGTCGCACGCGCAGCCGCAACGATGTAGAAGCCGAAGAGAACCAACAACACCACACCGTCGAATACGCTGAGCGTTCCCTTCAACGGAATGATGAAGGAGTAGGCCGTAGCCAGCAGGAGGTATCCCAACTCCCGCAGCTGCTGATCTTCCATCTCGATCGCGCTCTTGCGAGAACGCCACCAATAAGCGAACAAAACCACCGGCCAGCCGGCGCCGATCAGGAGACGGTTTGCCCCCGTCATGTTCGCCGTCGCGTAGTGAATGTAAGCCGGGTCCTTGCCGGCTTCCCAGGCGAAATAGATATCGACCGCGTACTCAGGCAGTACCGCGACGAAAGCAACAAAGGCCACGGAGAGTGCGGCGGGAATGTCGACTTGGGCGGCTTCCGCTGCCCAAGACAAGGCGAACGCCGCACCGAAGATACCGATGCCGGCGCATAGCGCTACCACTACCTCCGACGGCTCCGCCAAGGCATGGAGTACCACCCACTGCGCCATCAATGCGATCGCAAGCGCGATCGCGCTCCAGCTTTTCGCGTTTTCGTGCATGTACGTCTGTGCCGGGGTCGGACAGACGAACTCTAGCAGGAATCAGATCGAAAGGTCATCCGCTGAAGTGCGAGAATCAGCGTCCGAGAATAGAAAAGGTTCCTACCAGAATCGATGCCAAGGCAATGGCAATCAGAATCAAATCGGGAGGCATAATAGCAGTTCTCTCACGAAGGCAACTTGCGTTCGATGCGATTTGCTTCCCACACCGCCCGTAGGATGCGTTCGAGTACGATGAACTCCTCGTTCATCGCGACCAGGGATTCGACGGCGTCGGTCAAGCCGATTTGCCGATCGCCCCCCTCCTCCTCCGGATTGCAAAGAATCGCCATCTGCCTGGCGGCGCCGAGCAGCCCGTCGGATGCTTTGCGGATGTGAACCGTAATCTGAGTAAAGGTTTCGTCGTCGATGATCACTGGTGCATGTCTCCCTTGCGCTTACAGGCAGGAAAGACGCAAGGGAGATGCCAAAAGTCCTTATGTTTACGAAAGATTTGCCGGCTGCCGTGCGGGATTAGGGGTGGCGTACATTCTCGTAGAACGTAGCCTGGGTTTTTGATTGGGCGTCACTCTGGTAGCGCTCGCAACGTGCAAGAACCCGCACGGCAAACGACACTGCTTACGAGTGACCGCGACCCCCTGCCCGGGGTTGCGCTTCCGTGCACCCGTGCGAAGACGCAGCGGTCTCGTGCAGCCACGCAAGATCGATCAAGCCGATCGGCTCTCCTTTGGCTCGATACCGTACCGCTCGAGTTTGCGGTACAGCGTCGTACGACCGATGCCCAAAGCTCGCGCGGCCTCCGACAGGTTGCCCCTGGAGCGCAACAGTACGAGTTCGACGTACTCGCGCTCGACGTCCCGCAAGGGCAGCAGCTCGCCTCCGGAGGCAACCCGCTCGAGCGCCGCCGGCCGGCTGCCGGGAGACTGGCCACCGACCAAGTGATCGGGCAGCGCCGCGGCATCGAGTACGCCGCCCTCGAGACCGATCAGCGCTCCGCGAATCACGTTCTCGAGTTCGCGCACGTTGCCCGGCCAATGGTAGGAGCCCAGCAACTCCAATGCGCCGCTTGAGACGACCGGACGTTCACGCCCTTCTGCTTGCGACGCCTTGGTCAAAAAGTGATCGACCAGTAACGGAATGTCCTCCCGTCGTTTGCGCAACGGGGGAACGTAGACCGGATAAACGCTGAGGCGATAGTACAGGTCGGCGCGAAAGCGTCCCGCTTCGACTTCCTCGAGCAGGTTTCGGTTGGTCGCGGCGACTACGCGTACGTCGACGGAAATCGGTCGATTGCTTCCCAACCTTTCGATGCGCCGGTTTTGTAGCAAGCGTAGCAGCTTGGCCTGCGACGAGACCGCCAACTCCCCTACTTCGTCGAGAAACAGAGTACCGCCGTCGGCCGTCTCGACTTTACCGAGTTTGCCGTGCTGCGCACCGGTAAACGCTTCACGCTCGTGGCCGAACAGTTCGTTTTCCATCAAGTCCGGAGGAATCGTCGCACAGTTCACGTCGACAAAAGGACCGCCGCTGCGCGGGCCTTCGTCATGCAACGCCCGCGCCACGAGATCCTTGCCAACCCCCGTCTCGCCTTGAATCAGGACCGTCGCCGAACTGCGCGCTACCTTACGCAGGCTGCCGGCAAGCTGCCTCATGCCACTCGAACAGCCGATCATTCCGGCAAAGCCGCTGGCGCCGGCAAGCGTCGATTCTAGTCGGGCAACGCGCTGGCCGAGTTCACAAAGCCTGAGCGCATTACGAACCGCGGTTCGCAGGCGAGCGGGACGAAAAGGCTTGGTCACGTAATCCTGAGCGCCTCGTCGCATCGCGTCGACCGCGGAGTCGACCGACTCTTGCCCGCTGACGACAATCACGGCCACATCCTCGAGCTCCGATTTCAACCCTGCGAGCACTTCGAGTCCGTCCATGTCGGGAAGACCAAGGTCGAGAATTACGACCGACGGCCGCTCGGCAACGGCAACTTCGATCCCCGCCTTTCCAGATGATGCGTCGAGGAATTCTACTTCCAGAGACGCCAGGCACCGACGCTCCGTACAACGGACGTCCTCCTGGTCGTCTATGATCAGAACCCGATCCCGTCCCGCCGCCGCGCTCACGAGGAAGCAACAGCAAGCCCCGTGCCGAGCACAATCGCTACTTCGTCAAGCAATCCGGCTTTTTCTGCGTCACTTTTTCAACATCTGCGCCAAACCGGTACACATCTTGCCGTATGGGCCAGGGACAGGAGATGATCTGCGGAGGCGCCGGAGGTTGTTGGTACTATCGTCATGTGTGTGCGCGGCGCGAAGGGGA
>CAZJCO010000025.1:0-15812 GCA_964544375.1 uncultured Myxococcales bacterium | reverse complement strand
AAACCCGATTCGATCTGACTCTCAACGACTTCCGCGACAAGCACTTATTCTCTTGTGATTCGGACAAAGTCGCGGGCCTGCGCTTCGAAAGGGCCGATGGCCTAGGGTTTGCTCTCCGTCGCGGCGACGACGATCTCTGGACGATCGAGCCCGCTTCCGAGAAGACGGTTCGCCAGCGCGTCGTAAAGCGCACGAGCGATAGTCTGTTGAGCTTAGCGGGCAAGGAGATCGTCGCCGACGACGCCGACACACCGGAGAAACTCGCGCCCTACGGCCTGGATGCTCCGGTGGTAGAGGTCGAAGCGTTGCTCGCCGACGGGTCCGCCTGCGGTCGCACACTCGCCGCAGTCGTCGACACCGGTGGCAAAGAAGCACGCTATTTCGTCAAGAGAGCCGACGAGGGCACCGTCATGAGCGTCCCGCAATACCTCTACAGCCGGCTCGACATGGTAGCCGACGACTTTCTCGAAGCGCCGTCGGCGCCGGCCGACACCGACGAGTAGCAGCCCTGGCGGGGCGGCCCTCAGCCGAGTTCCAGTCCCTGCACGGCTGTGAGAAAGCGGTCCATCGTCGCGTCGGTGCCGATCGTTACGCGCACGCCCTCGCGCAGCCCGTCGACATCGAAGAAACGGACTAGAATGCCGCGCGTGCGAAGCTCTTCGTATAGCCGACGGCCGTCCGCCTCAGCGCGACGCATCCAGACGAAATTCGCGGCCGACTCGGCTACCTCGTAGCCGAGCTGGCGGAGAGCAACGGTCACGCGATCACGAGTTGCACAAACGCGTGCAACGTTGCGCTGCATCCACTCGTAGTCCTCGAGCGCGGCGCATCCGGCGGCAATCGAAAGACGCGAGACGTTGTAGGAGTCCTTCACCTTGGCCAGCTGCTCGAGGAGAGCCGGATCACCGAAGGCCAAACCGATTCGGGCTCCAGCCAACGAGAAAGACTTCGAGAAACTTCTCGACACGATCAGATTTCGGTGTTCGGCGAGCAACGGCAAGGCACTGTCGCCGCCGAAGTCGATGTAGGCCTCGTCGGCAATCACGAGAGCGTCTGTACGCAAGAGTAGGTCGGAAATCTGATCGACCGCCAACGGCGTACCGAAGGGAGCGTTTGGCGAACAGAGGAAGTAAAGCGCCGCGTTCTGCTCGCCGAGACTCCTCGGCAGCGTCCCCGGTAAAGCCGCGACTTCGACCGGACGGCCGCCAGCCAGAAGCACGAGGGTCCGGTACAGCGAATAGCTGGGCACCGTGTAGGCCACGGCCTGCCCGTGGTCGACGGTTGCGCGAACGCACAGATTGAGGATGTCGTCCGACCCGTTGCCGACCAGCACCTGCGCTGGAGACAGGCCGTAACGCTCGGCCGCCCGCGCGCGTAGCTCGTCGGCCAGCGGCGCCGGGTAGAGCTGCAGCCCTTCCGAGGCCGCCCGCGCGACGGCGTCCGCCACCGCCGGCGAGGGCGGGTACGGGTTTTCGTTCGTGTTGAGCTTTAGGTAGTCGCCGCCGCTCCGTTGTTCGCCGGGTTGGTACCCTTGCAGCTCCAGAACGCGACGACTGATCGGCATCCGGGTCATCGTCTTGGCGGTTCGGGCGCCCGCGGCAGTCGAGGTCGGATGGGCCGCTTGGGTTTGGACTCCGAGAGTTTACCGATTTTCTTCTCGATCTCGGAGTCGAGCGGATCGTCGTCATTCAAGAGTTCGTCGGCCTTGCGGTAGTAGGCCAAGGCCTGGGCCGCCTGCCCTTCGAGTTCCGCGGCACGTGCAAAGTGCACGTACCCGGCTCCACGCTTGCCGGTTTTGTCGAGAGCGCGGCCGAGGTTGCGCTCGACCGCCGGCATGTAGCGATTCAGCCCGAGTGCACGGCCGAGGGCGTCGACCGCCTGACCAAAGTCACCGCTCTGCAGATAAGCCTCGCCGAGATCGGCGAGGGCGTTCCAGTCGTCAGGTTGCGCAGCAACCGCGCGTTGCAGCACCGAACGCGCGTCGCCGATTGCGCCGGTGCGCAGGTAGGCGCGTCCGAGTTCCCGATCGACACTGCGACCGGCGCGCGCAGCCTCCTGCAGATAACGCAAGCCGCCACCGTATTCCTCACCGTGCACCATCAGCGTGCCGATCAGCTCCAAGGCCAGCGGACGATGCTCTTCATCCGCCGCGGCAAGGCGGCGTTCGTAGGGTGGAACCGCCTCCCGCCGCGTCTGCGAGTGGGCGCGGACGATCGCCTGAACGCGCTCGAGAGAATGCGAAGAATCCGGAGGCGCAAGGTCCCACTCGGCCTTTCCCAATACCGACTCGAGATAGGCCAAGCGCTCGCCCGTGAGCGGGTGAGACAGGAAGTACGGAGGAATCACCGTCGGGTTGATCCGCTGCTCATCGTAGATCTTGCGCAACATGCGTAGGATGGCCGCGGGGTCATAGCCGGCCTTGCCGGCGTAGCCGACACCGAGGAGGTCGGCTTCTCGCTCGAAATCGCGTTGGTACTTGAGCTGCTGTCCCATGCCGGCGGCCATCGCCGCCTGCCCGAGAACCGGATGGATGACCGACAGGAAGATGCCCAAGAGCGAAGCATAATTCGCCGCAGCGGCTTTTTGCTCCTGTCGCGCAGCGTGATGTGCGTGGGCGTGGGCGATCTCATGCGCCATCACTCCTGCCAACTCGTCGATACTCTCCACCCGCGAGATCAAGCCTGCGTGGACGAAGACCTTTCCACCCGGCACCGCAAACGCGTTGATCGCGTCATCGGCGACGACGAAAAACTCGTACTCGAAAGGCTGCGCGCCGAGCGTCGAAACGAGTTTCTTACCGATGTCCTCCACCAGGCCGCGGGCCTCGTAGTCGTCGATCAGAGGAAGATGTAAACGGGCTTCCTTGACAAATTCTTCGCCGACTTCGCGTTCGCTAGTCACCGAAGCGAACGCCGCGGACGCAGTCAGGCAGACGACCAACCCAACCAGCACCGGCGCGAGCCTGCTCCGGGACAGTGAGACGCTAGTTGTCCGCCGCAAAGTCCAGCGCATGATAGGTGATGATGATGTCCGCCCCGGCACGTTTGATCGCCGTCAGAGCCTCGCGAGCGGCACGCTTTTCGTCGAGCCAGCCGTTGGCGGCGGCAGCTTTCAGCATGGCGTATTCGCCGCTGACCTGATAGGCCGCGACGGGACAACGGAAGCGATCCTTCACGCGCCGGATCACGTCGAGATACGGTAGCGCTGGTTTTACCATGACGATGTCGGCCGATTCTTCGACGTCGAGCGCAACCTCGAGCAGCGCCTCGTCGGCGTTGGCAGGATCCATCTGGTAAGAGCTGCGATCGCCAAATTGCGGCGCCGACTCGGCCGCGTCGCGAAAAGGCCCGTAGAACGCGGAGCAGAATTTGGCAGCGTAGGACATGATCGGCACGTCCTCACGACCGTGTTCGTCGAGCGCTTGGCGAATGACTCCCACGCGTCCGTCCATCATATCCGAAGGCGCCACCATGTCGGCACCCGCGTCGACGTGCGAGAGGGCCTCTTTGGCAAGCAGCGCGCAGGTTTCGTCATTGAGCACTCGCTCGCCATCGAGAACGCCGCAATGCCCGTGATCGGTATACTCACAGAGGCAGACGTCCGTCACCACGACGAGATCTGCCGCGGCTTTCTTGATACCGCGTATGGCCTGCTGGACGACGCCTTGCTCGCTCCAGGCTTCGCTTCCACGGGCATCTTTGTGCTGTGGGATACCAAACATCAGCACCGCAGGGATGCCCAGATCTCGCGCTCGAACCGCCGTGTCCACCAGCCGATCGACGGACTGCTGAAAAACGCCGGGCATCGACGCAACCGGATTCTCGACGCCGCTGCCGGGAACGACGAACAGCGGTAAAATCAGATCGTCGACGGTAACCGAAGTCTCACGAACCATGCGCCGCAGGGTCGCACTGCCACGCAAACGTCGCATTCTCTTTTGCGGAAATGCCATCGGCCTCATGCTACGAAGACCGCTCCTGTTTTGCAAAAAAACGGATGATTTCATCGATCAGCGCTGGAATGGTGTACTTTCGGGGCATCACGTCGACCGCGAAGCCCTGGTGCTCGAGGGTCTCGGCCGTAATCGGACCGATCGCGGCGATCGCCGACCGTACCAGCACCTCCCGCGAGCGGTCGGCGTCGAGCGCGAGAAAGTTCGTCACCGTGCTTGAACTGGTAAAGCTCACGAGATCGGCCCGCTCAAGTTCGTCCCAGGGCGGCTCCAACGCCGGAGGAAGGCTGCAATAAACCGGCACGACGTCGACCGTCGCGCCTCGCTTGCCAAGCTCGTCGGGCAGGATCTCGCGCGCGACCAAGGCCCGCGCCAGCAGGATCCGCAGTCCCTCGACCGGACCGAGAGCCGCGAGCAAGGCCTCCGCGCGGTATTCGCTCGGCGTCGCCGCTACGCACAGGCCGCGCCGTTCGACCGCCGCCGCCGTGGCCGGACCAATCGCCGCGATTCGAACCCCCGCCAGCTCGCGCAGATCGTGGCCGCGCACCGCCAGCCCGCTAAAGAAACGCTCGACGCCGTTGACGCTGGTGAGCAAGAGCCAGTCGTAGTCCGATAGCCGCTGAACTGCTCGGTCGAACGGAGCGGCATCGGCAGCATCCGTGATCTCGATCGTCGGGCACGCGATCGTCTCGGCCCCCAATCGCTCGAGCCGGTCGACAAAAGCGGAAGCCTGACTGCGAGCCCTGGTCACGACGATGCGCCTGCCGAATAGCGGCAGCTTCTCGTACCAGGCCAGACGGTCGGCCATCGCGGCGACCTCGCCAACGACTAGCACGCCCGGCGGGCGCATCTCCGCCTGCGCGATGCGAGCGGCGAGTTCGACCAGAGGACAGCGAAGCGTCTGCTGTCTTGGAATCGTGCCCCAGCGAATCGCCGCCGTTTCGGTCGCCGGATCCAAGCCAGCCTCGATCAACGCTTTGCTAATTTCTTCCGCGCGGGTGATCGCCATCAGGAATACCAGTGTTCCGCCGAGACGCGCGAGCGCGCCCCAGTCGGGGTCGCCGCCGGCCGTTCCCTCGCCGGAACGTCCGCTGACGACCGTCACGGTAGAAGCGTGTTGCCGATGCGTCACGGGAATCCCGGCATAGGCGGGCACCGCAACCGCCGAACTGACGCCTGGGACCACCTCGAGCGGTATGCCGGCCCTCGCGCAGGCCTCCGCTTCCTCTCCGCCACGCCCGAACAGAAAGGGATCTCCCCCTTTGAGCCGAACAACGGTCTTACCGCGCCGCGCTTCGGCAACCAGGAGTTCGTCGATTTCTTTCTGGTCGAGAACCGGACGCCCTTGGCGCTTGCCGACCAAACGGCGCTCGGCTTCGATCGGTGCGTGCTCGAGAAGCCTTGGATTGGCCAGGGCATCGTAGAGCACCAAATCGGCTTGGGCCAGGCATTCCACCCCGCGCAGCGTAAGCAGACCCGGATCTCCCGGCCCGGCACCGACGAGATAGACCTTACCGCTCACTACGGCTCCGCAAGGTCGGCAATGATCTCGGCGCCGCCGCCATCGAGGATCGCCCGACCGAGACGTTCGCCCAAGCCGAGCGCGTCATTTTCCAGGGCTTCGTCCTCCCGCCGTACCAGCTTCTGACCGTCTTCCGAAGCCAGCACACCGACCAGCCGCAGCCGCTCACCGACCACGCGCGCGAACGCGCCAACCGGGAGGAAGCAGCTACCGCCTAATACCCGCGCAAGCGCACGTTCGGCTTCGACCGCGGCGCGCGTCTCGGCGTGCTCGATACGGCCCAAGCATTCCAGCACCCGCCGGTCGTCGGCGCGTGCCGTAAAGGCGAGTGCTCCCTGGCCCGGCGAGGGCACAAAGTCGAAGGGATCGAGCGCTACCGCCTTGGCCGGCGCGAGATCGATGCCCAAGCGAGCGATCCCCGCCGCCGCCAGGAACGTCGCGTCGAAGTCGCCCTCGATCAAACGGCGCAAGCGCGTCTCGACGTTACCCCGTAGAAGCGTCACGCGAATCGAGCCATCGCGCGCGAGCAGTTGGGCCGCACGCCGCGCACTGGTGGTCCCGAGCACGCTTCCCGGTCCCAGTTGCGAGGGGCTATCGCCGGTCGCCGTGACAAACAGATCGCGTGGATCCTCCCTCTCGGGCACGGCCGCAATCACGACGCCGTCCGGCAGTTCGGTAGGAACGTCTTTGAGCGAATGCACGCCACAATCGATGCGCCCGTCGAGCAGCGCTTCGTCGAGCTCCTTGACGAAGAGCCCCTTGCCTCCTGCCTCACGAAGCGGGCGGTCGCGTACACGGTCGCCGGTAGTTTCCAGCGTTACCAGTTCGCACTGTGTCCCGGCCGCCGCGGCTTCGAGTAGATCGCAGGCCTGACGGCATTGGGTTCGTGCAAGCTGACTTCGACGCGTGCCGACGCGCAGCTTCACTTCTGGCCCCCGAGGTTGAACAGGTCACGCAGTGCCGCGAGCAGGTTCAGGTGTTGGTGCGAGAGCTGCTCTTCCTTGAGCAGGGCCGTTGGATGGTGCAGCAGCTTGTTGAGAATCGATTTCGTCATGTGGTCGATCGCCTCTCGATCTTCGCTGCTGCCCAATGAAAGCCTGGCAAAAGTCTTCTCCACTTCCTCGCGCCGGATCCGCTCGGCCAATTCGCGTAGCTCAACGATCGTGGGAACAGCATCGAGTTGCTCGAGCCACTGCCAGAAGCGGTCGACTTCTTCCTCGACGATCGCCTCGCCACGAATCGCTTCGCGCTGCCGCTCCCCGAGATTCTCCGAGACGACCGAATCGAGATCGTCGATGTCGTAAAGGTAGGCGTTGTCGACGTCGTTGATCGACGCGTCGAAGTTGCGCGGCACGGCGAGATCGATGAAGAAGACTGGCCGGTTCTTCCGCTCCTTCATCACGGCGCGAACTTCCTCCTGGTCGAGGAGCTGTCCGCCGCCGGCGGAACCGACGACCAAATCGGCGAGCGGCAAGTACATGCGCATGCGCTCGAGTGGCACTGGCGTGCCATTGAACGCGCGTGCCAGCTCGACAGCCGTCTCCAACGTACGATTGGCGACCATCACCCGCGCGGCCCCAGCACCGACAAAGCTCTTTGCGGCCGCCTCGCCGATCTCTCCCGCACCGATCAGCAGCACCGTGCGGTTGTCGAGCGATTCGAAAATCTTGCCCGCCAGATCTACCGCTACCGAGGCTACCGACACCGCACGAGAGGCAACCGCGGTCTCCGTACGAACCCGCTTGGCGACCGAAAACCCCTTGTGAAACACGCGGTGGAGAATCGGTCCGGCGGCGTGCAACTCCGCAGATTTGGCAAATTGCGCCTTCATCTGGCCGAGGATCTGCGGCTCGCCGACGACCAGAGAGTCCAGGCTCGAAGCTACGCGGAACACGTGGCGCACCGCCTCCCGCCCTCGCAAGCGGAAGACGCAGTCGCGATGCGGCTCCCACTCGAGCCCGCGGGTTTGGAATAGTCTTCCTTCGACCGCCTCGGTCGGATCCGCCTGAGCATCGCAGCAGGCAAAAATCTCGACACGATTGCAGGTGGAAAGCGCGGCCGCTTCGTGAATCGGCTCGAGTTCCATGATGCCGCGCAGGAACTCTTCGAGTGTTCCGTCGGCAAATGCCAGACGTTCGCGCACCTCGACCGGTGCCGTGTGGTGGTTTACTCCGATGACGACGACGTCGTGCAGCACGAGTCGTCCCCTAGGATCCGAACCCGCCGCCGTGAAGACCCGGTAGCGGCAACAGATTGATCGAAACGTATGAAATCACGACCAGTCCGAAACCGACGATCGTGAGCGTGGCCGCCCGCCGGCCCCGAAGACCGGCGGTGAGCCGGAACTGCAGCAGCCCGGCATAGATCAGCCAGGTAAACACCGAGAGAATCTCCCGAGGCTCCCAGGACCACACGCGTCCCCAGGTGTTCGCCGCCCAAATCGCCCCGCTGATCATGCCGAGGCTGAGCAGGGGAAAGCCCCAGGCAAGACAGCGGAAATTGATCCGATCGAGCTGTTCGAGAGACGGTAGACGGCGGATCATCCAACCGCGCCGTCGCGACTTGAGAAGACTTTCCTGCATCAGGTAGACCACGCTGACAGCGAAGGCGAAGGCAAAGACCGCGTTGCCGAGAAACGCCAGGGTGACGTGAACCGGCAGCCAGGGGCTCTTAAGCGCCGAGGGGACCGGTTCGACGACCGCCGCCTGGTTCAGCATCGTAGCCGCCAGCGTCAACACGAAAGCCAAGGGACTGACGACGGCGCCGATAGCGGTAAGCCGGTAGCGGATCCCTACGGCGATGTAGATGCCGACCGTGAGCCAGGCGAAAAACGACAGGCCTTCGTAAAAAGTCGTTACCGGCAGAACGCCCAAGGTCCGGGCGCGCACGAAAATAGCCGCCGCGTGCATACCGAAGCCGATTCCGAGCGCAACCGCACCAATACGGATCAACCTGCGGTTCGGCCGAAGGACCTGAACCGCAAAGGTCGCCGCAGCGATGAGATAAGCCATCGCACTGATTTGTAGAAGTCCGACATCCACCGGGACACTCCTCTCTAGCGGCCGACCGACCGGCCAAGTTCCGGAGTGGGGACTTCGTCCCGGAGCGGCACCTCCGCACGCCGTCGCTCGCGATCAAAACCGCAGGGATCAATGTAACATGGTCTCGCGGCGATCCGAAAAGCGGCCAACGGGGCTTACATCGGAACTTTGATGACTTGACCGTATCGCAACTTGCGGGGATCGCGGATCCCATTGGTTCGCTGCAGAACGCGTACCGTCGTGCGATAGAGATGGGCGATTTGCGAGAGGGTCTCCCCCTTGTCGACACGGTGGGTACGAAACACATCCCCCGAACGCTTCGGCGACGGCACCCGGATGACCTGCCCCGCCTTCAGCCGTCTGGGGTCGCTGATCGGGTTGGCGGCGAGAAGCGCCCCGACCGCAACCCCGTATTGCTTGCCAATATGCGACAGGGTCTCGCCGACACCGACCCGGTGGATCACGGACGGCCTTGCCGCCGCAGCCGAAGCTCGGGAAACCGCGACCGGGATCTTCAGCACCGATCCCGAGCGCAGCCTTCGTGGATCACTGATTCCGTTGTGCTGGGCGATCGCCCGAACCGAGGTGCCATAGGCCCGCGCAATGTGCGACAGAGTCTCGCCACGCCCTACCCGGTGCAGTGCGTAGTACGGCAACTGTCGATCGTGACGAAGCGCCGCGGGAAGAGCAGCATAGGCCACGGCAAACGAAGCCTTGCGGCCCGCCGGAAGATTGAGCATGTACCCCTTGGGAACGTACAGCTTGCCGCGCGCTACGTCCGGCTGAAGCGCAGGGTTGAGCTCTTGTAACCGCTCAATCGAAGCGCCGGCGCATCGCGCGAGTTGAGCGAGAGGAACGTAGCTGTCGATCCGAACCCGCTCGATCGCCGGCAAGCCGTCGCCGCCGGCAAGCCCGCAGCGAGCGTCGGCCTGCTCCATGACATCGACCGCCGCGAGAAATTCCGCGTAAAAGTTTCGCGAGGCGAATCCGAAGGTTCGGCCGCTATAGTTTTCGACGATTTTCGCGAGATTGCGGCTACGCAACTTGCGCACCGCGTAGGCCATGCCGTTGGCTCCGTGATTGTAGGCGGTGACGGCCAACGGCCAGGTACCGAGCGTCTCGTAGTTTTCCCTCAGGTACTTTGCGGCGGCTTCGGTAGCGGCCATGGGATCGCGGCGTTCGTCGACGACATGGTCGATGTGCAAAAAACGACGGCCCGTGCTGCGCGTGAACTGCCAAATACCTGCCGCACCGGCGTGAGAATTCGCGTCGCTGCGATAGCTAGACTCGACCAGGGGCAGGCTGGCCAATTCGACGGGGACCCCGTGGCGCTGCAGAATCGTCCGGATCTGCGGCAGCAGAGGCCGTGCCCGGGCAACCGCGTTGCAGAAATCATCGGCCAGTCCACGCTGCGCCCGAACCCTGCCTGCGAGCTTCCCAGCAATCGGCCGCAACCCCTTCTCCGCCAGAACCTTGGCAATGCGCCGCTGCCGCTCGTTGCGCGGTGATCCGGCGGCGGCCAGGGCGCGCAAGTCGGCAGCCAAGCTGGTCGTCTCGCGCTTGACGTAATCCCGAATGGCGCGGCGCTGGTGGCTTTCGCTCGACGCTCCGTCGACGATCGCGCTGACGTCCCGAACGCTCCAGATGACGTCGAGACGCTTGGAATCGTGAAATACGATCTGCCGTTTCGTATACTGACGGAACACGTTCCGCCAAAAGGCGACGTTGGGTTCGAGCTGTGGATAACGCACGAGTGCCGAAGACGACGACTCACCGACGGAAGCTCCGGCTACCGAAGCGACCGCAAACACCGCACACACCAGTCCACCGAGATATCTCTTCCACCCCATACGTCTTGCTCCGTGCCGCACGCTCAAGAAGCCATCGTATCAGCCGGCTGGCCTGCTTGCTATGGGGCGCCTTCTTGACGCTGTCCTGTCAAACCCCGGCCCGGCCGGCCGCCAAAGCGCTGCGCATGGCATTTGAAGCCGCGCCCACTCGCCTCGACCCGCGCTTCGCGACCGACGCGTACTCCCAGCGAATCGTCGATCTGGTCTTTGCCTCGCTGCTGCGTCCGGCCGAGGACGGTTCTTACCGTTCCTACTTAGCAACCGATTGGCAACCTGAGGGAGATCTTCAGTGGCGCTTTCGACTGCGCTCGGACATACGTTTTCATGACGGCACGCCGCTGACCGCCGGCGACGTCGTCGCAACCTACCGGGCATTGCTCGACCCGAAGTTGGCGTCCCCACACCGCGCGGCCCTCGATGCCGTAGACTCCGTCATGGCGCCGGATTCCCAGCACCTAGTCTTCCACCTGCGCCGGCGCGACGCCGCCTTCCTACAGGCAACGACGATTGGTCTATTGCCGGCGAGACAGGCAGACGCCGGCCCACTTGCGGCCCAGACACTCGTGGGCTCCGGCCCCTATCGCATCGCCGAAGCGCGCGACGACGGCTCCGTGAGCCTGCAAGCGGTCGCCGACTTTGCCGACGGCCGTCCGCCGATTGACCAAATCGAGATCCGCATCATTCCGGACTCCTTGATGCGGGCGCTGGAACTGCGCCACCACACGATCGACTTTCTGCAGAACGCGCTCGATCCCGATACCGTCGCTTGGCTGACGGCGCGCGCACCCAAGGACTTGAAGATCTACCGGAGCCGGTCGAGCAACGTGCAGTATCTCGGCATGTCGATGGACAACCCACTGCTCGCAGATCTCAGAGTACGCCGGGCGATCGCGTACGGCATCGACCGAAACAGCATCGTCGAACACATGCTCGTCGGCCAGGCCAGACCGGCCAGCGGACTCCTGCCGCCGCAACATTGGGCCTACAACGGCAAGGTTCGCCGATACGATTACCGTCCTGCTCGTGCCCGACATCTGCTCGACCGTGCCGGGCTTCACGACCCCGACGGAGCGGGACCACGTCCTCGCTTCACGCTGAACTACAAGACGACCACCCAAGAACTTCCGCGGCGCGTTGCCGAAGCGATCGCCGCACAACTCGAGCGCGTCGGAATCCGGCTTTCGATCGAAACTTACGAGTGGGGGACCTTCTACCACGACATCCGTCGCGGCAGCTTCCATCTCTACTCGTTGCAGTGGGTGGGTCTTGCCGACCCCGACATCTACCGGCGCATCTATCACTCGCAAATGACGCCGCCGGCCGGCAACAACCGCGGACGATACCGCAACAAGCTCATGGACCGCCTGACGGAGCGAGCCGCCGCATGCGGGCGACCCGAGCGCCGAAAGCTTATCTACGGCAGAGTGCAGCGCCTGGCCGCCCGACGCTTGCCGATGATCCCGTTGTGGTGGCCGGATCGCATCGTCGTCACCAATTGGCAACTCGATGGCTTCCGCCCGGATCCCGGCGGCGGCCTGTTGCCGCTGGCTGAGCTGCGCGGCGCTCGGCCGCTGCGAAGCAATTAGGACTTGGCGTCGACCATCGCCAGATCCGCCACCGTCTGACCGGCCAGCGTCTGGTCCCTACTGCAACGGATACGCGAGAAGACCTCGACCACCGCGTCGCCGCCGTCTGCGGACGCGATCGCTTGGGGATCCTCCTCGACTCGCCCGCGCAGCACGTCGAGCAAACGCGCGAGCGGAATCCGGTGCGGAGCGAGCGAGAGGTAGTAGCGCTCTGGGCGGTCACCCGAACCGTGAATCAAGCCGGCCCGTGCCAGGGCTGTCACGATTTCTCGGATCACACGCACCGGAACGTCCAGCTCCAGGGCCATTTCCTCCACCGAAGGCGGCTGCCCTTCCCCCTCTGCCGCACGCGCGAGTTCCTTGGCCACGGCCAGTCCCGCGTATTCGACCAAGGCATGTCCGGACGCCTTGGCCGCCCGGCGCTCATGGCTGTAAGAGGCCACATTCTGAACCGCGAAGGCGATCTCGGCGCCGATCAGAACGATCACCCAGCTGATGTAGAACCAAGCCATCAGCAGCGGAAGCTGGGCCAGGGCTCCGTAGATCGCGTTGTAGTTGGCGACGCCGATCTGGAATCGGATATAGCTCCACTGCGTGAGCTGCCAGACGGATCCGGCGACGATGCCACCGGCCAGGGCCGCATGGAGGCGCACCTTGGTGTTCGGGATCACGATGTAGAGGAACGCGAACAGCAACCAGACGACTCCCACGGCCGTCCAGCGGACGATGTAATCCACCGTCACACCGACCCCCCCAAACCGGGACAGCCAAGAAAGCGCGGAACTGCTCTGCAGCGCGGCCGTCAGACTGGTCGCGACCGCCAGCAGCAAAGGCGCCACTACGATCACGGCCAAATAGTCGCTCACTCGGCGAAAAAACGGCCTTGCCGGAACGTCGCCCCAAATTGCGTTGAAAGAAACCTCGACGTTCGTCAGAAGCGAGATCACCGTAAAAAACAGCAGCGACCCGCCGATCACGCCGAGGCCGGCAAAGTTGGTCTTGTCAATATAGGACACGATCACACGGATCGCTTCCGGTGAGAGCACAGTCGCCCGGTCGAGAATCAGCGACTCGAGTCGACCACCGCTCCAGCCAAGACCGCGCAGAACGGCGAACGCCACCGCCAGTACCGGCACCAGCCCGAGAAGCGAGGCAAAAGTCAGCGCCGAAGCGCGCAACATACAGAGGTCCTGCAGAAAGCCTTCGACCGCGATAAAGCAGACGCGCACGGAAACCACCATAGCGCGCGTGAAACGAGACGCGCCTCCGCGCCCGGCGGCCCACAATTCCTCGAACAATAGCCGCGCTAGCTTGTCGACCGCTCGAAATGGATAGGATTGACTCAACGCTGCGACCCTCTCTCTTCTTGCCCGGGTTCGCCCGGCCGCTCTGCGTCTATTATCTTGACAGTCGAGCGAGGCGGAAGCGAGATCGTTTCACATGAGGGGGCATTTGCGCAAGCGTTTGTTGATCGCCGTGCCGGTCGTCTTCGGTGTGGTAACCTTGGTCTTTTCCTTGATCCACCTGATGCCGGGAGACCCGGTCGACGTGATGCTCGGAGAATCCGCCCGCCCCGCCGACCGAACCGAGCTCAGGAAACGTCTCGGGCTCGATCGGCCTCTCACCGCTCAATATTTCACTTTTGTCGCTGGACTTGCCAGCGGCAACCTCGGCCGTTCGCTCAGGGACGATCGCAGCGTCGCCCGGCTGCTCGGCGACCGTCTTCCCGCCACCCTGGCCCTGGCCGCGGCAGCATTGGCGATCAGTCTCGCGATCGCGATTCCGCTCGGCCTATTGGCGGCGCTGCGTCCCAACGGACCGTTCGATCGCATATCCCTAGCCGGCAGTCTCTTGGCCGTGGCCACACCCAATTTCTGGCTCGGCCCGATGCTGGTCATGCTGTTCGCGGTCCGCCTCGGCTGGTTGCCGGTCTCCGGTCGCGGCGGCCTCGACCATCTCCTACTACCGGCGCTCACTCTCGGGGCGTCGGCGGCGGGCATTCTGACTCGGATCACGCGTGCCAGCGTAATTGAAGTGTTACATGAGGATTGGGCTCGTACGGCCTTGGCTAAAGGTGCATCTCGAAGTCGCTTGCTCTTTTGTCACGCGCTCCCGGGAGCGCTCACGCCAATCCTCTCAGTCACCGGCCTCGAACTCGGGGGCCTGCTGGCCGGATCGATCATCACCGAGACGATTTTCGCCTGGCCGGGAATCGGCCGCCTGACGGTTGAGGCGATCGCCTCACGCGACTATCCGGTCGTGCAAGGCTGCGTACTGGTGATCGCACTCGCATACGTACTGGTCAACCTGCTAACCGATCTCGCCTACACCTGGGCCGACCCGCGCATCCGCTACGGCGGCACCGAGCGCAGCTGAGATGGTTCGCAAGCGCTACCGCATCTCCCTGCTGCTCGGAGCCCTTACGCTGTCCGCACTGCTTGCGACCGCGGTTCTGGCCCCGAACATCGCCCCCTACGATCCGGCAGCGCAACAGCTATCGGCCGGTCTCGCCCCGCCGAGCGACGCTCATCCGCTCGGCCGAGACAAACTCGGACGGGATCAACTCAGCCGCCTGCTGTACGGAGCCCGGGTTTCCCTCGAGGTCGGACTGATCACAGTTGTAGTCTCGCTGACGATCGGCCTCACGATCGGCGCGGTCGCCGGTTACGCCGGCGGCGCGGTCGATTTTTGGCTGATGCGGATGGTCGACGTCGTCTTCGCCTTCCCCGGAATTCTATTGGCGATCGCGATGAGCGCGCTGCTCGGGCCTAGCCTCGGACATGTCATCATCGCTCTCTGCATCATCGGCTGGGCCGGCTACGCGCGGCTCGTACGCGGAGAAGTCCTGAAAATACGCAACTACGATCATGTCTGCGCCGCCGAAGCTCTCGGCGCCGCGCCGGCACGCGTCCTCCTGCGCCACGTTTTGCCCCTCGCGCTGCCTCCGCTTTTCGTGCAGGCGGCCTTCGGTATGGCCGCCGCGATCGTCGCCGAGGCAAGCTTGAGCTTCCTCGGCCTCGGCGTGCAGCCTCCGGCGTCTTCTTGGGGTGCGATGATCAACGACGGCCGTCCCTTCCTCATGATCGCGCCGCACATGACGCTGTACCCTGGTTTGGCGATCCTCATTACCGTCGTCGGCTTGAACTTCCTCGGCGACGGCCTACGCGACTGGTTCGACGTCCGCGCGCGCTGACGGCCTCGTCAAGTCAACGTTGGCAGGAGGGACAATAGAAGCTCGATCGCTGCCCGATGACCGCAGACTTGATGCTCGTACCGCAACACTTGCAGGGCTCGCCGGCCCGCGCGTAGACCAAGCGGTGCCATTGATAGGCCCCCGGCCGTCCGATCCCGTCGAGAAAGTCTGCAACCGAAGTCCCGCGATGCCGGATCGCATCTCCGAGCACTTTGCGCGTGGCCTCGATGATTCTGCGGCAATCGTCTCGGCTCAGCCTCCGCAGACGACGGCTCGGACGCAGTCGAGCGCGGAACAAGATCTCGCTGGCGTAGATGTTGCCGATGCCGGCCACCAGGCGCTGGTCGAGCAGCGCGTCCTTGATCCTCTTCTGCCGGCCACGGCTGCGTTCGAACAGGTAGTCGGCCGTAAAGGTTTGCCGATCGAGCGCTTCCGGACCAAGGCCGCGTAGCTCCGGGCAAGTGGCGGAATCGACCAGCAGCATCAGACCGAAGCGTCTCGGATCGTTGAACACCAGTGACGAACCATCGTCGAGCCGCACGATCACGTGATCGTGCGGCCGATGACAGCCTTCATCCTTCGCCGACCACAACAGCCCGCCCCTCATGCCCACGTGCATTCGCCCTTTCGGGCCCGCGTTCAGATACGCGGATCGACTATTTTGCCGT
>CAZJCO010000024.1:0-15984 GCA_964544375.1 uncultured Myxococcales bacterium | reverse complement strand
GCGGCCGCGCTTCGAGCCGCCGCAAGTGCCTGCTCGCCGGCTTCGAGAAATGCGAGCATGTCGGTGGGCAATCGCGGCCGGCACGCAGAAAGATTCACGACCGTATCGTCGCGCACGATTCCCAGCCAAGATCGCCCTTCGAGCGAACATTGCGCGAGTTTCATCGATGGCTGCCTCTCCTCGAACGCGAGCATGCCGCGTACGCTCCGGCGACTGAAACGCAGCCGTCGGCCCAAGCCACAAGCTTTGTCCCATGGCTTGGGCCGGCGACGCACATCGGCTAGAACGCTGCCCGCGTGCACGCTCGGCTGCGACAAGATCTGCGTCGTTTCTACCGGCGCCACCGCCGCGACCTGCCGTGGCGTCGCACACAGGACTCCTACCGCATCTGGATCGCCGAAACGATGTTGCAACAGACCCAAGCCGCAACGGTCGAGCAACGCTACGATGAGTTCCTCGCCCGCTTCCCGAGTGTTCGAACGCTGGCCCGAGCACCGGTCGAGGCGGTCTGCGAAGCGTGGAGCGGTCTCGGCTATTACCGGCGCGCGCGCAATTTGCATCGAGCCGCACAAACCGTCGTCGCCGAGCACGGCGGAAAGCTGCCGGCCGACGTCTCACAACTCAAACGGCTTCCCGGCATCGGCGACTACACTGCCGGAGCCATCGCCTCGATCGCTTTCGGCCTGCCCGAGCCGGTCGTCGACACCAACGTGGCACGCGTGCTATCGCGTATTTTTGCGGTCGATCGCGCGGCCGGAAGCGCCGAAGGACAGCGACGGCTCTGGGGCCTGGCACGAGAAGTCGTCGGTCGCAACGATGCCGGGGAAATCAACCAAGCGCTGATGGAACTCGGTGCTCTCGTCTGCACCGCGCGCCGCCCCGACTGCCAAGCCTGCTCTGTCAAGGCGCGCTGCCGCGCGCGTATTCTCGGTCGACCGGAGCAGTTTCCACCGGGCCGGAAAAAGCCCGCGCGGACCCCGCTCGCGGTCGCGTTTGCCTGGATTTCCACCGGCAACGGGCTTTGGCTCGAGCGCCGGCCGCTCGAGGGGCGCTGGGCAGGCATGTGGCAACTTCCGGGCGCCGAAGGAGCGGGCGCTCGCCGCCGCCTGAGCCAGAGCCTCGGAGTCGATTTGGGTCGCCCCCTGGCCACGGTACGCCACGCGTTGAGCCACCGAACGGTGACGGCCCGCACCTACCTGCCCCGCGCCAAGCCGCGACTGCGGCGCCACGCCGGACGGCGTGTCTACGCAGATCCGCTAAGCGCACCCTTGAGTTCGCTCGCGAAGAAGTCGA
Source organism: uncultured Myxococcales bacterium (assembly GCA_964544375.1). Lineage (GTDB taxonomy): Bacteria > Desulfobacterota > Binatia > UBA1149 > SPBQ01 > CAZQYE01. The sequence goes on along the minus strand of CAZJCO010000024.1, from coordinate 14,691 downwards.
TCGAAGCCGTGCTGCTGCGTCTAGAACGCCAATCCAAGTAAACAGCGCCGAGCTTGCGACTTACGCGGATAACGGCAACCGTTCACTGACGCCGGACGGTGACATTTTTAAGCGCTGGCGGTCTCGACCGATCATCTCCGGTCTCTCTTACGCAGCACCGCACTCGCCAATTGCTCTTGCCGGCCGTTTGCCGTAGCATTTTCGCTTCTGGCCCGAAGTTGCTGCTGTGGCGCATGGACTCGCATTCGCTTGTGGCGGATGGATCCTCAGAGCTGACTACCTCAAACTTCCATCCAGGCAGTGTTCGATACGACTGGCGGAGTAAGCCTCTTTGGCTGCTCTGCGGCGTGTCGTCAGCGGCGACAAACTCGAAATGTACACTCTATTTCTCGCTTCCATCATCCTACGAATAGCCGGCCTAATCTGGTCGCTGGTGCTCGTTCGGCGGCTCCGGGATTGGCGTATGGCATTTCTGAGCGCGATGCTTTTTCTGATGGCCTGCCGGCAGATCCTCACCCTGGTTTGGCTGGACGCTCATGTACACGCGGGGCCACTCGGCCACACCGGCTCGATCAGCAGCGAGATTCCCGGATTCGTGGTCAGCGTCCTCGCGTTCCTTGCCGTTTGGCTGCTCGAAGACATCATCCACGACCGTTCGAATGCGACGGCCCGAATTCGGGACTACACCGATGAACTGTATCGCACGCACGAATTGGGAGCGCTCGGCACCATGGCCGCTGGCATCGCTCACGAGTTCAACAACACGCTTTCGGCGGTCAGTGGCTACACCGAACTCGCGCTCGCCGAGATCAATGGGGCGGCGCCAGTTAGTCGGCATCTCGGGGAAGTCCTGGCAGCTTCGCGCCGGGGCGAACGCATCGTGCAGCAAATCGCAGATTTCGCTCAGGAAGCAACCAGCTCACCAGCAACCACTACGGATCTCACTTCCGTTGTTTCCGACGTCTTGCGTCTGCTGCGGGTAAGCCTTCCCGGGCAAATGCAAATGCGTCGCTCGTTCTGCAGTGGCTCCGTACCAGTCGCCGCGCGCGCGATCGACATTCAAAACCTTCTCGTCGGTCTCTGCATGGCCGGGCGCGATCAGTGGACACGTCGCGGCGGCGTGCTCGAAGTGGGAATAGACCGACTTCCCCATGCCCGCCAAGCGCTCACCGATGAGGTGGTCTTCGATGTCGCTCGCCTTTGCGTCCGCGTCGCCGGATCGCGCGAGACTTTCTCTGGTCAACCGGCGAAGACACGTAACTATGCAGTGCTTGCGGGCCTTCGAACCGCCGTTCGGCAGCTCGGTGGTTGGTTGGATATGTCCGACTCGGAAACGGGCGGGTGGCGGGCCAGCGTCCACCTGCCAGTAGCGGAATCACCTGAAAAACCATTCACTGGCAGACAAGCAACAACTCGGCGCAAAGCGCCGCCAATGGAGCCCGCTCGCGGTGCTTTGATAGGAGAATGCCATGGCCCATATTCTAGTGATCGATGATGACGACGCGATCCGCAGCTTGCTGCGCGAAGCGCTGGAATCGGAGGGACACCGAGTAACGGAAGCCGGCGACGGCCGGCAGGGAGTGCGATCGTTCCTTTCTCACCACGCAGATTTGGTCATCACCAACATCTTCATGCCGGAACAAGAAGGAATCGAAACAATCACCCAATTACAGGAAACCGAGGACCCGCCACCGATTGTTGCCATATCGGGTGGTGGCAGCCTCGGCCACGAACGCGTGCTCGAGGAGGCAAGGCTTTTCGGCGCCAGCCACACGCTCGCCAAGCCCTTTTCTCTTGCCGATCTCAAACGCACGGTTGCCGAGGCGCTCGGCGGTACGGAACCGATTACCGCCTGAGGAGCGTCTGGTCTCAACGACGTGACGCGATGGTGTGAGCGATCAGCGTTCGCCAGCCGCTTTAGCCGCTGCGCGCCGTGCCCGTAACTCGATCAACGCCGGCAGTACGAACAGATTCGAGACCACCGCTAGGCCGACGCCAACGGCCAGCAATTGTCCGAGACTCGCGATGCCCCGGTGACTCGCGAATCCCAGGCTGGCAAAGCTCGCGATCGTCGTGAGCGAACTGAAGAGGATCGCATGGGCGGTGCTCGTTCCGAGCAAGCGTTTCCTCTCGACATCGGACATGCGGGCGCGATGCACGAGGTGAATTCCGCTGTCCACTCCCATGCCCAGCAACAGTGGCACGACGATAACGTCGGCGAAGTTGAACGGCAGATCGAGCAGGACGGTCGCACCCGCCGTCAGCAACGCGGCCAGGCCGAGCGGCGTCATCACCAGCAAGGTGTCGCCGACCGTCCGCCAGATCAGTAACAACAGGATGGTAATGACGATCACCGCCGAAGTCAGTGCTTCGCGCAGTGCCCGTACGGTCGCCTGGCTTTGCGCATAGAGCCCGATCGCCGGCCCAGTCGCTCGTGGGGCAACGCGGCGGACCGCCGAGACAAAGCGCTCGAGGGCCTGGTTGTCGCGCAGGTCTTCGGCCGGCGAGACCTCGACCCGGACCGCGCCGCCGGAGGCCACCATGCGTTCGAGCAAACCGGCAGGAAGATTTTCAAGCGTTATTGGACCCGCGTTGACCGCTCGTTGTAAGCTTTGCAGTTGGCTCGGTAGCGATGCCATCAGGCTTCGATCCAATTCTCCGACCAGATGGTTTGCCTCGGCCGGCTCCTCTTTCACACGCAGCAGAAACTCGCCAAGGGCACCGCGTACCGCATGCGCCGCGCGCATCAAACCGGCATCGGCGTCGACGTCGGTCAAGTGGGTCAGTTCCCTGCGGAGAGAGGCCAGCGCGGCGACCTGCTCATTCAATACGGGCGGTGGCGACGTGGCGTCCTTGCTCGGAATGGGAGCGAGAAACAGCGAGACGTCCTCCATGATGGAAAGCTTCTCGTCCTGATCGGCCGGAACATAGTCGCTGATCGTAAGCGCCTGATCCACTTCGGGCAGCGCCGTAAGTTTGGCCGCGAGTTGCCGGGCGGCAGGCAGATTGTCGGCCAGCACACTGACGTTCCAAGGCGATGACCCCCCACCTGCAAGCAGTTCTTCGAATACCTGCACCGACTCGGCGTTGGGATCACGTACCCGAAGCGGATTCTCGTCGAAGTGGACACGCGGCATTAACAAGACCGCCCACAGTGCGAAGGCCAACGCGGCGGTCGCGACGAGCCGCGGCCGGCGTGTAGCAATCGTCGGGATCGAGACGACGCGCAGCGCCGCCGGAACCGGCCGTTGCGCGGCGCCCGTTGGACGGCCGATGCTGATCAGGGCCGGCAGCAGCGTAAAGGTCATCAAGACACTGATGAACATCCCCGAACCGGCGATCAAACCGAGCTCGGCCACGCCCGAAAAGTCGGTCGGCACGAACGCATAAAAACCGATCGCCGTGGTCAACGCGCACAGTAAGATCGACGTTCCGACGCTTCGCGCTGTTTCGCTCAGCGCTTCCTCGTGTTCGAGTCCTTCGACCAGCAATTCTTCGTAACGCATACAAAAGTGAATACCGAAGTCGACCGCGAGACCGATGAAGAGCACCGGAAAGGCAATCGACACCATGTTGAGATGACCAACTGCCCGCGCGGCAAACGCAAAGGCCCAAATCAGCCCTATCAGCAGCGTGACCAACGTCGAACTAACCAAACGCGTGTAGCGCAGAGCCAGCAGCAATAGGACGGATACTGCAATAAACGACGCGATACCGGCCAACGTGGCTTGCCGCTGAACCAACTGCATCTCTTCGTACGACAGTGCGATATCTCCCGTAGTACGGACGCGGACACCGTGGGCTTCGTCCAACCCCAGCTCGCGCGCAAACAAACGCAGAGCGCCTAGCGGTTTACGAGCCGCGACCATCTCGTCGTAATCGAGAACCGGTTGCGCGATGATGAAGCGGCGTTTGGCGTCGACATCCAAATCTCTTCCGGCGACCACCTCCGCCCACGACAAGCGGTAACGCCTGCCATCGAGAACGGCACGCACCGCGCGCACGGTCCGTTCTAGGATCGAGGTCAACTCCGCGCCCTCGATCTCTCCATCTCGCACCGCCGCCACGCCACGCTCGAGCAGGTTGGCCAGGCCTCGCAGCGTCCCGTCTTTGGCGAGGCCAGCGAGATAAGGTTGCACGCGGGCCAGATGATCGGCGAAGTCCTCCAACTCGTCGGTCGTCATGTACAAGAGCGCGTGCTCTTCGAAGAAGTCCCCGCCGGGAACGTAGACGCTGCGAAAAAGCTTCGGCGCTGCGCGCATCCGGTCGCCAAGGCGTTGTGCCGCCTCGCTCGCGCGTTCGGCCGTCTCGCCGTCGATCACCACCAGTACCGTTTCGGACATCATCGGAAAGGTCCGCTCGTACTCGAGTTCCAGCACGCGGTGCGGCAGTTGTTCGGAGAACATCGCGTCGAGGTCGGTGTTTACCCCGAGGTGAGAGCTTGCGTACAGGCCGAGCCAAATAGTCAATACGGCGATGACAAGAACGACCGCGCGCGGCCATCGGCCGACCAGCCGGAACCAGGCGGCCAGAAGATCGGCGATCCGCTGTTCTGCGGAGCCGTGTTTGTGATCGACTCGCATGGACACGGGAGACTCGTATATTCTAGTGGAAGACGACCGCGGCGTCGCCCCGAGACGGCACCGCGCAAAAAGAGAGTTGCGAAGGAAAATGCAGATTCTACGACACCGGACCGCCTTACTCTGTACCGCGCTGGCCCTGGCCTCGTTTTTGCCGCCAGCCGCGCCGGACGCCGCGTCGCAGGCGACGACCCCGACCATCGCCACGATCGAACGCCTGCATGCGGCCTTCCTCGACGTCATGAAGCACGCGACCGAACTCGGCTATCAGGGCCGTTACCAACGTCTGGAACCCGTACTGCGCAGCGTGCTGGACCTGGACTTCATGGGCAGCAAGGCGGCCGGCCGCCATTGGAAGAACTTCGATTCGGCGCAGCAAGCCCGCTGGCTCGACGCGTTTTCCCGCCTGACGCTGGCGAACTATGCCGGCCGCTTCGACGGTTACGCCGAGCAGCACTTCGAGACGCTCGGCGAAGAAGCGGCACCGCACGATACGATGCTGGTACGCACACAACTAGTCGGCGGAGAAGAAGACGTACAATTAAACTACCGGCTGAGAAAAACCGAGCAGGGATGGCGTGTAATCGACATCTACATGCATGGTACCGTCAGCGAACTCGCCCTGCGGCGAGCGGAGTATTCAACGGCGATCGAGCGCGACGGCCTCGACAAAGTCGTAGCGGACCTAAACGCAAAGATCGCCGACCTGGCCAAGCGCTCACACAGCTAGCCCGCTGCGGCCCTAGCCGACCTAGTCTAGCGTCGTCGTCACTGGCTTCCGCAGCCGGTTGCGCACGAGGGCTTATTTTCGAGTTGAGCCATTCGTGACTGGTAATAGCCGTTGCGCAGCGCTGCGTAGTAGTCCACCGACGATTCGGCCAGGGCCATCAGAGCCTCGAAGTGCGCGTCGCGCGTCGACAGTCCGGCACCGCCGCCGTAGGTGACCTGCTGCGCCGGACCCAGCACCCAGAAGGCCGGATTGAACGCGGCGTCCACCAGCGTCGCGGTGCCGTCGCGCAGAGTCGTCGGCCCGAGCAGCGGCATTACCAGATACGGCCCGCTGCCGATTCCCACGCGCGACAGCGTCTGGCCAAAGTCGGCCTCATGGCGCTCGAGTCCCCAGCGTCGAGCTGGGTCGAACAGGCCGCCGATGCCGATGCTGCTGTTGGTCAGCACGCGGCCGAAAGTCACCGCCGCGCAGCGCATACGCAGTTGTAGCACGTCGTTCGCAAAGATCGGTACCGAGCCCACATTGGCGAAGAAGCGGCGAACCGCGCTGCGCACCGCAGCGGGCGCGACCCAGCGGTATCCGCGCGTCAGCGGATCGAGGAGCCAGCGGTCCAGTCGGCGATTGAAACCCATCAAGCCACGATTGGCTCCCTCCCAGGGATCCGGAAAACTCGCCGGATCTTGATCGAACTCATCGTCGAATAGCGGATCGTAGAACCGCTGATCGTCGTCGGACGACCCCTGCACCTCGACGCCGGTCGCGTCGTCCTGCGGATACGCTCTCTCCGCCGCAAACAGAACGAAGAAGCACCCCCAAAAAAGGACCGCCAACACGGACGGAGAAATGCAACGCACCCGCAACATGGTCAGTGGACCGCTCGGCGGCAACGGCGGCGACTCAAGAGCTTTATCGTACCTCAGGGGCGGCAGCCAGGTCTAGCCATAGGAGCGAGAACCCACGCCAACAAGACAGGCGGCTGCGATCGCCGTTAACGCCGCAGCCAGACTCGAATACCCTGAGCCTCGAACTCCGGTGCTTCGAGCCGCCGGTATTCCGCTGCGATCCATGGTAGTGCCGTGCGCGTGCCGTGGCGCGAGGTAAGCACGAGCGCCGGCATCGCGCGCCCCAGCTCATCCGGACGATAGCTGCGGCGCTCGCCTGCGACCCTGCGCATGTAGTTACGAACACGTGCGTCGATGACCACACCGAACCGATCGTAGTTGTCACGATGCAGCAAGCCCAGTAAGTGAACGCAGCTGACCACCCACACCGGACCGTAACGCTTCTCGAGCCTGTCGACGATGCTTGCCAACTTGCGCTGCTTTTCCAGCGCGATGCTTCTCACCTGCGGCGGACGTAGATCGAGTCCGGAAAGAAGAATCGCGGCCGCCGCGATTGCCGCCAGGACCGCCTTACGGCTAGTTTCCGGTAGGGCGTTTACACGGCCGAGCAAGCCGTCGAGTGCGCAGCCCGAGGCCACGGCATAAAACGGCAGCAGGTAAAAGCGGTCGGGGAAACCCTGAAAATCGACGAGCGTAAAGCCGAGCGCGACCGTCGCGGTAGTCACCGTGGCAACGGTCGCTCTAGCCGCCGCCGCTGCTTCGCATTCCAGGGAGCCGTGGTCGGCTACGCGCCGCGGCGGCACGACAACGCAGTACGCAACCGCCCGCGCCGTCCACACGAGCCAGACTAGAAAAACCGAGGCCCAGAGCGTGCGCAAGGTCGCTCCGGCGTCGTCAACGTCGAGGATGAAGCCGAAAGTTTCCGCCAGCGTGTGGGTCTCGTGCCCCAGCGTATCGAAGGCCATGACGAAGTTTTGGTAGAGCTGTTCGCCGGCGACGCCGCGCAACACGAAGTATGCCTCGTAGACGACCAGCGCCAGGAGCACACCCAGCGCCGCCCGCAGCGCCTTCTGCCGGCGATCGCGGTCACAGAGCCACCCAGCGCCAACGCCGACGAGGACCCCCGCCGCCGGTTGCCAGCAGAGGAACGCGGCCGCTGCATAGATACCGCTGCGCAGGGCTTTGCCGTCAGCACAGGCGACTAGCGCAAGAGTCATGAAGAAGGCCACAAAGACCTTGGGCCGCACTCCCATGCAGCCCTGCTTGAAGAAATCCGAAAAGGTCAGCATCACGACCGCAGCGAGGATGGCCGCTAGCGCGCTGCCTGAAAGCCGGCGGGCGAGGCCCCAGACCAGCACGATCGTCGAGGCGCTAAGTGCCATGCTCAGCGCGCGCACGGCGAGCACGTCGTCGATCGCCAGCAAACGGCCGAGTTTGATCGCCAAGCCCGAAAGCATCATGCAGAGCGCAAGCTTGTGATTGACCACCGAAACGTGTGGTGGAACGCCCGATGCAAAGCGTTCGGCAATGTAAAAGAAAGTCTGGTTGTCCGAGAAGAAGCCCATCCGAGCCGGGCCGTAGCTCCAGCAGAGCCCCAGCCCCGCGGCGAACAAGCCGAGAGTCACCCCAGCGCGCTCAGCGGCCGGAGCGCCGCTGCGACTACTTCCAACCACGCGGATTAGCAAGCAGGTCGCGTTCCAGCTCTTCGATCAACCGGTGCAGACGCTCGGCGACCTCCGGGTTGCGGTCGAGGACGTTGTAGGACTCGCCCGGATCGAGGGCGACGTCGTAGAGCAAGGGAAAGCCCGGTAGCAAATGAGCGGTGCGACCGCTCTTTTCGTCCGTGTAGGTGTAACGCGCCACGCGGCGGCCCGGAACGGTGTTGGGCTTATCCAACGGAATCGGCCAGTAGAAGCGGTTCGCGAAGCGAAAGTACTTCCATCTGCCCGAACGTACGCCGTCGATCGTCTTGTCGTGGAAGAAGAACAAAGCGTCGTGTGGGCTGCGTCGCTGGCGGCCAGACAGTAGATCCCACAGGTCACGGCCGTCGAGCGTCCGGTCGCTCGGTGGCTCGAGGCCTGCAACGCGCAGCAAGGTCGGCAAGACGTCGATGTTCATCGCCGGAGCATCGATCTGCGCGCCCTGCGGCAGCATACCCGGCCAACTGGCAATAAACGGCACGCGTAGGCCGCCTTCGAATGTCATGCCCTTGCGTCCGCGTAGCCCGTGCGTGCTGCCCTCGTACCAGGGGCCGTTGTCGCTAGTGAAAATCACCAAAGTGTTCTTGCGCAAACCGTTGCGGTCGAGAGCCTCGAGAATCCGGCCGACGCTCCAATCGAGTTCTTCGGCCGCGTCGCCGTACAACCCGGCCGGCGACTTTCCCCTGAAACGCTCCGACGGAAAAAACGGCAAATGCACATCCTTGTGGGCAAAGTACAGGAAGAAAGGTTGCTGTTTGTGCTGCTCGATGAAGCCGATGGCGGCGTCGGTCAGCTCGGCCGTGAGCCATTCCTGGTCGAGGCCGATGTTCGGAGAGAGTTCCTCTTCGTTTCGCCAGTAGGCGACCGGCATCTCGTCGTTCGAGTGCGGAATGCCCTGGTAGAAATCAAAGCCGTGGCGCGTCGGCAGGTATTGCTGGTCGTGAGAGAAATCGCCTAAGTGCCACTTACCGACCATGCCGGTCGCGTAGCCGGCGACCTTGAGTGCTTCGGCAATCGTAATCTCGGAGCGCGGCAAGCCGCTGACGAACGAGTCATGAAAATCCGCCATCCCCAGACGCGTAGTAAAGCGGACCAGATTGAGATTGAGCCGCTGGGCTAGCGAAATCTCATTGGCAAAGATGATATAGCTGATGCCGGTGCGGATCGGATAACGACCGGTAAGTAGACCGGCACGGGACGGAGAACAAACCGGTGCGCTGGAATAGAACTCGCTGAACTGAACGCCTTCGGCCGACAACCGATCGAGCTGCGGAGTTCGAATTGCGCGGCCGGCGTAGGACCGCAGGTCACCGTAGCCGAGATCGTCGGCCAGGATCAAAACGATGTTGGGCTTGTCGCCGCCAACGCCCTCGCCTGCCGCCAGCACCTCCGACGCGGCAACGTCGTCCTTGTCGCCCTCGCGGTAGACGGTCGCATCGATCGCCGGCCCATCCGCCCCGCAGCCGAACCATCGAAGGCCCACAAACACCAAGGCAATAAACAGCAGCGTTCCAAGCAGTTTGCGAATCATCGGAGTTTTCCTCGAATCACCGAACCGTCGTCGCTCGAACCAACAAGGCTAAGCTGCTTTGGCCGCTGCCGCAACGTGCTGCGAGCCTTTTCGCTTGCGTTGGCCCACGCCTCCGGCGAAGCTCAAGCGATGAGCGAAGCTAGCAGCGAAAGAACTCGCCGGCACTGGACCATTTTGCAGCCGATGCCTGCGCCGATGCTTACCATGGCGGCGAAACAAGCCGAGATGAGCAATATCCACGGCATCTTTGCGCCGCAGGTCTACGGTCCTCCCTTCGTCACGCTCGGCGCCATTGCTTCCGTCACCGAGCAGGTCAAGCTTGGCAGCGGCATCGCGATCGCCGCCGCGCGCAGCCCGTTCGAAACCGCGATGGCCGCGATCGACCTCGACCGCATTTCCGGGGGCCGCGTCGTCCTCGGACTCGGTACCAGCGTACACGCCTGGACCTGCGGCGTCTTCGGCGCGCCGAAGTACAAACCGGTTACTCACCTGCGTGAAACCATCAAAGCCGTCCGCCACATCATCCGAGGCGCGCACGAAGGCCTCGAGCCCTTCGAGGGTGAGTATTTCCGTGCAGACTTCAAGGAACTACAGCCGCACGAGGCTCCGCTACGCACCGAAATCCCGATCTGGGTTGCGGCGCTTAGGAGCAAGCTGGTGGGACTGGCCGCCGAAACCGCCGACGGCCTGATCGGTCACCCCATGTGGTCGCGGACTTGGGCGCTCGAGCGCATGCAGCCGGAGTTCGAAGGCGCCCTGGTAGCGGCGGGCCGGCGCCGAGAGGACGTCGAGGTCAACCTGTGGCCCTGGGCAGCGCCCAATCCCAACGAGGCCGAAGCGATCGACGACGCCCGGCCGACGATGGCTTTCTACGGTGGAGTGGCCCAATACGAGCCCTTCTTCGAAGCGCACGGTTTCGGCGACGTCGCACGCAAACTGCAGCAAGGCGTCGGCCAGGGGGATTACCGCAAAGTGGCCCACCTCGTACCCGACGACATGGTGCGCGCTTTCGTCGCGGTTGGCCCGGCCGATAAAGTCCGCGAGCAAATCGAACCGTTTTGGTCTTTCGCTGACTCGCTGTGCGTCGTGCCGCCGGTCTACTCGCTGACGCCCGAGAAGCTACTCTTCTACACTCAGGCGATCGCGCAGACGTTCCACTGCTGAGAAGTGAGACGGGAAGTCGCTGCTGTCGGCCGCCTCAGCGGTCTCCAGCAGCACTCAAAGTTGAGTCTATCAGCCGTCGCTAAGTTCGGTTCGGACCCCACCGAGAAGAAAGTGGTAGAGCGCGATTCCCGCCATCATTGCAGGAACGAACAATAGCGCTGGCCGACTGGCGCCGCCGACGGCCGTCACGGCCGGTCCCGGGCAATAGCCGACCAGCCCCCAACCGACGCCGAAAAGCGCCGCACCGACGAGCAAACGGTGATCGATCGCGGAAGCCGAGGGAAGTCGGAAGCTCTCGGCGAGCAGAGGCGAAGGTCGGCGAACAATCGAGCGGTAAGATAGCGAATGCACGGCAATCGCTCCGATCATCACCATCGCCAGACTTGGGTCCCAGGCACCGGTGAAATCGAGAAAGCCGACGACTTTGGCCGGCTGGGTCATGCCGGAAAGGCCTAGGCCGAAGGCAAAGATCAGCCCACAGAAAAAAGCGGCAAGCGCCGTCATCAGATTGCGCCTCCCAAAACGTGGTTGACCAGGAAAACGACGATGGCCGCCGTCGCCATGAAAACGCAGGTCGCCGCGATCGATCGCTGCGACAGCCGGCTCATGCCGCATACGCCGTGACCACTGGTGCAACCACCGCCCAGACGCGTGCCGAACCCGACCAAGAGTCCACCCAACACGATCGCTACGCCCGAGCGCGGGATCGTCATCGCCAGCGATTCGGGCGATAGCCGACCGACGTACCATCCGCCGATGACGAGCCCGGCCAGAAACGCGAGTCGCCAGCGCCGCTCTTCCCCATCGCCACCGATGATGCCGCCGAGGATCCCGCTGATCCCGGCAACGCGCCCGGCCGTCGCCAGCAGCAGCGAGGCGCTCAACCCGATCAGGGCACCCCCGGCAAGTGAGGCAATCGGTGTGAAGTTTTCCATTCGATTCCCTTACTCAACTCCCGAAATAACGGACGATTTCAAGTGTCGCCGAATCCTCGGTCATTTCGCTCGTCACCGACGTGTTGGGAATCGGACCGCTGGGGCCGACGAAAGGACCCGTAAAGCTCTCCTTGAACGCGTGATAGTAGGTAACGTTGAGTTGCCACGAGTCGCTCAAATCGTATCCGACCCCCGCCGTCAGGCGGTGCTGCATGATCGCCGGGGCCTCGACATTGAAGAACGACAAACGCGACGGCACCGGATTGTTGTTGTAGTTATACCCGAGACGGAGTCGTAGGTCTTCGCTCACGGCAAACTGCACGCCGGTTCCAATCACCCAGATGTCCTCCCAACCAAAACCGCGTACGGCGCCGTTCGTGCCGAAGCCTTCCCGGTCGAAGCCGTCGGTCTGCGAGTAGAAGACGCGACGCACGTCGAGCAGCCACACCGTGTCTGGCCGCAGATCCAGCGCCAAGCCGGCGCTGGCGATCGCAGGATAGTCGAGATTGAAAGAAATGTTACGCGTCGGGCCGCCTTCGTCACGCACCTTCCACTGGAAGGAGTCGAACCATAGCGGCGAGTTGAAGTTCACTCCGAGACGAAGCCGCCGGCTAGCCTCGTAGGTCGCACCGACCTGGAAACCGAATCCCAGCGCCTTGTCGAAGCCGGTGTTGGGGTAGCTCGCGAATCCATCGCCGTTGGCTTCGACTGGATTGGTCGCGGGAAAAGGATCGACCTGCAGTTCGGACATGGCCGGCACCAAGGCAAAGCCGAAGGTAAGGCCGGGTCTCACCGGGCGGGCCCAGGCGAGCTTGAGGGTCATCAACTTGTACTCGGAAAAGATCCGACCGAAGCCGAAACCGCCCGGCGGCTGAGGGGTGAGGATCGGGTTGGCCTTGGGATTGATACTGCCGCCTCCGAGCGCCATCAGCGCGGATGCGTCGTAATCGACGCCGAAACCGGCGACGCCTTGAAAGATAATCGCCGCGGTAAAGTCTCGACCCTCGGGAGAAAACACCGCACCCAACGCCGGTAGGATGCTCAGGCGGCTTCCGCTGCGGGTCTTGCCCGCCAAATCCACCGGCGGACCAAAAGAAGGTCCGAAGGCGCCCGCCGCCACGCGCGAACTGAGGTAGCGATCGGGCGAGAAGAACTCGACCCCCAACCCGGCGTGACTGCGCATGCCGGCTAACGTCGCCGGGTTCATACTGCCTCCGAAGACGTCGAAAGCGCGTGCCACGCCGGCGCCGCCGAGAGCGGCGTTGATCGCTCCGGAACCGTGCAGGAGATGGCCGTTGGTTGCCTGCGCAGAGGAGGGAAGAAGAGCCGCCATGGCGGCGATCGCGAGTACGCGCATGAGTCTGGTGATCATTTGTTTCCTCCTTACGAGTGGAACGCGTTACCCCCCGAACGAGTTCGTCCGGTAGTGCTTGCGGCAGGCCTAACTTCTCAGGATTGTCACGGGCGCATCGGTACCTCAAGCCCCCGTCACCTGAGACTTGGCCCAGCGATAGTCGGGCTTGCCACTAGGGCTGCGTACGATCTCGTCGCGAAACAGAAACGCTTTGGGCAACTTGTAGCGCGCGAGATGCTTCGCGCACTCCGCCAGCAGGTCATCCTCGCTCGCCTGCGTACCACCGCGCAAGCGGACTACTGCGACGACTTCCTGCCCCCATCGCTCGCTCGGCCGTCCGACGACGACGGCGTCGTACACTGCCGCGTGCTGTTTGAGCGCCTGCTCAACTTCTTCGGCGAAGATCTTTTCGCCGCCCGAGTTGATCGTCACCGAATCGCGGCCGTAGAGTTCCACCACGCCGTCGGCTCGCATCCGCGCACGGTCTCCCGGAACCGCGCAGCGGCAACCTTCGACCACCGGAAAGGTCGCTTCCGTCTTCTTTCGGTCTCCGAGGTAGCCCAGCGGCACGCGCCCGGTACGCGCGAACCAACCCATCTCATTGGAGCCGGGAGCCAGGATACGCGTCATGTCCTCGCTGATGACCACGTTGCCCTCGGCCGCCGTAAACGTGCCGGTAGACACGCCGACACTTCCGCTGCTGACATGCTGTCCCTGGCTGCCGGTCTCCGACGAACCGACCGAATCGATGATCGCCAGGTGCGGGATCGCCTCGACGAAGCGCTTCTTGAGGCCAACGTTGAGAATCGCCCCCCCGGTAATCAGAAACATCAGCGAGGAGGCATCGTAGGAGCCACCCAGAAACGCATCGAGCAGAGGGCGCGCAAAAGCGTCCCCTACGATCAGCATCCCTTGCACCTGCTCGCGCTGGACCGTGCGCCAAATGTCATCGGCGTCGAGGTAGCGTACTTGCTCGGGACAGACGATCGTCCCGCCGCTGTTGAATCCGTGAAAGGCCGCCCAGTGCGCGGCTCCATGCATGAAGGGCGCTACCGGCATGACTCGAAGGTTGGCGCCGCCCAAAACCGCACGTTCGACGATCGGGCCGAGCGAGTCGAACTCTTGCCCGCTGTGCGGCACGATCTGGCCGCCGAGGGCCGCAACGAAGATATCGGCCTGGCGCCAGAGCACGCCTTTCGGCATCCCCGTGGTACCGCCGGTGTAAAGGATGTAGAGGTCGTCGGGTGACCACTCGACCGCTGGACGCTCGGCTGAAGTCGAAGCGAGCGCCTGTTCGTAATCGACGGCGCCGTCGAGAAGCCCGTTGCCGGATTCGTCGGCCACCTGCAATAGTACTTCGAGCTGCGGCAAACGACGCCGCACTTTCTCGACCATCGGAGCGAGGCTGGCGTGATAGACAATTGCGCACGCGTCCGCGTCGCGCAGCAGGTAGACGAGTTCTTCCTCGACGTAGCGATAGTTGACGTTGAACGGTGCAAGCCGCGCCTTGTAGGAGCCGAGCATGCCCTCGAGGTATTCGTTGCCGTTGTAGAGGTAGAGGGCAACGTGGTCTTGTCCCGACTCCCAGCCTGGCAGCCGCTCGCGCTCTCGTCGGACTTTCAGCCCGCGCGACAGAAAATAGTTGGCAAGCCGTCGCGAGCGCTCGTGCATCTCGGCCCAGGAGAGATGCATGTCTCCGCGAATGACGCAGTCGCGTTCAGGAACCTGCTCGGCGATACCCTCGTGAACCTGCGCAAGGTTGAATTCCATCGCAGCCGACCTCCCGCTCGCCCGCCGCGTGGCGGGTGACCTCCTCGCTTAGCCCAGCGCCCGAGCGGACAACAGGCGTAGCCGT
>CAZJCO010000023.1:0-16181 GCA_964544375.1 uncultured Myxococcales bacterium | reverse complement strand
TGAACCCGGTTTCTTCCGGCGCGTCTATCGGCGAGAGTCCCGGCGCAAGCCGCGCGTGCTGCGCGAGGACTTCTGCGGCACTGCAGCCGTTTGCTGCCAGTGGGTAAACCGGCATCCCGAGCGCCGCGCGATCGGCGTGGATATCGACCCCCAACCGCTCGCGTGGGGCCGCAGCCATAATCTAGAGAAGCTTTCGCCGGCGGCGCGCGAACGCGTTGAACTGCGCGTAGACGATGCCCGGCGCGTCGCCGGGCCCAAGGCCGACATCGTCGCCGCGCAGAATTTCTCGTACTACTTTTTCAAAACGCGCGAAGATCTACTGCGCTATTTTCGCGCGGCCTACCGTAATCTGGATCGCCGCGGTCTGCTCGTACTCGATGCCTTGGGCGGCTCGGAAGTGCTCGAAGAAGGCCACGTCGAAACCAAACGCCTGCGTCGCTTCCACTACGTCTGGGAGCAAGAACGTTTCGATCCGATCACGCACGACTGCCGCTTCTTGATCCACTTTCGGTTTCCCGACGGCAGCGAGATGCGCCGCGCCTTCGTCTACAACTGGCGTCTCTGGACGCTTCCCGAAATTCGCGAGTTACTCGAACAGGCCGGATTCGACCGCGTCGACGTCTATTGGGAAGACACGGACCAGGAAACCGGCGGCGGCAACGATAGCTATCGGATACGCCAGCACGCCGAAAGCGACCCGGCCTGGGTCGCCTACGTGGTCGCCGTCAAGCGCAGCTGAGGCGACGTCTTCCACTCGCCGCGTCGAAGCGAGCGCAGCAGCCATGCGGCGCGCGCTGTGTGGTCGAAGATCAACGCGGTCCACAGCCACACCAGGCTGCTGTGCCAGACCAGCGCACACAGCGAGGCCAGCGGTACCCGCAGTCCCCAATTGCCGATCGTCGCGGCTACCATCGGCGTCCACGAATCGCCGGCGCCGCGATGGATGCCGGCCAGGGTAAAATGCAGTTGCAGCATCGGCTGCGCCCAGGCAAGGCAGAGCATGAACGGACCCAAGGTCGCGATCGTCGCGGCGTCGTTGGTAAACACGCGTGCGATCGGATAGCGCGCAACCCCGGCGACAGTCCCCAAGACAACCGCGACGAAGACCGCCAGCCGTGCGGCGCGTACGCCGATTGCCTCGGCTTCGTCTGGATCGCCGCGGCCCAAGGCTTGCCCGACCAGCGTGGCCACGGCGGCGCCGAAGGCGGTTCCTGGAATCCACGAAAACGACAACGCCCGCACGCCGACCGTATAGGCGGCGACCGCGACGGTTCCGTAGCGGCCGAGCAAGGCAAAGTAGCTGAGTAGGGCCAGGTTCAAGATGATTCGCTCGCCGACGCCCGGCGCGGCGATCCGTACGACCGAACCGATATAGGCCCCGGCTCCGGCGAAATCGTGCCAGCCCAGGGCAACCGGCGATGCCTCGTCGGACCGCAATACGACCCACGCGAACAGCCCGACGCCGAGCACCTGGGAGACAACCGTGGCGAGTCCGGCGCCGACCAGTTCGAGCCGCGGCATACCGGCCAAGCCGAAGATCAAGAGAGCGCTCAACACGACCTTGGTCAGAGCGACCACGCTGGCAATGCGCATGGGCGTGACGGTATTGCGGTCCGCCCGCATGCCGCTTTCCAGCACCAGGGAAACCGCGAGCAGCAGCGACGAACCGAGTACCAGACGCAGGTAGGGAACCGACAGTTCGATCACCGCGGCTTCGGCGTTGAGCAGGCGGAGAATCGCACGCGGGGCGACCAGGACGGCGGCGGCAACCAGCAGCGCCGTACCGACGCCGACTAGAACCGACGCAGCCAGCGAGCGGCGCGCGCCGGCAACGTCGCCTGCACCGATCGCGCGTGTCATCAGTGCAACGCAGGCAAAGCCCACGGCGAACAACGAGGCCTGAGTCATGAAGAAAAACTGGGTGGCGTAGCCGACCGCGGCCACCGCCCCCGGTCCCAAGCGGCCGACCATTGCGATGTCGGCCAGTGAAACGCCGGTCACTAGCAGCTGGGATAGCATCACCGGCCAGGCAAGAATCCAGATCTGGCCGGTTCCGGCGACCAATGCGCGGCGAGCACGCCCGATCTCGACGGCCGCCGCACGTGCCGCGAGCGTCGCCGACGGCACCGGCGGAGAGGTCTCTGCATCCTCTACGTGGTCGACCTCACCGGCGACGCGCGCCTCCGTCCGCTCACGCCGCGCCTTTTCCTCTCGCCCTTTTCGCCGCATCGACGCGCCAACCTAACCGAGGCGTGCGGCGAGAACGATCCGGCAGCTTCAGCGACGGCGGTAGAGCGCCGGATCGACGGCGGCGGCCATCGACGATTCGTCGAGCACGCCGCCCAGAAACGCATTCACTCGCGCGGCGGTCGCCGCCGCGTCGGCCACGGCGACCGCGTAATCGATTTCGAGAATGTCGAAGCGCCTCGCGGCTTGCCGTTTGACCTGCGCCAGATGACGCTCGAACAGGCCGAGCATGCGCGCATCGTCCTCGCGATCGGCGGACCGTCCGCGTCGCAGGAGCATGGCGTGCTGCGAGGCCACGACCTCTTCGAGGCGGCGGTTCATGAAGATCACCCGGTACTCGAATCCCACGGGCAGATGGCGCAGCAACGCCGAGATGACCTTGACCGCGCGGCCGCGCGCCTGCGCGACCCACGCGTTGTCCCGTTCGAGATTCTTGACGCGCTCGAACTCGTAGTAGCCGGCCGGATTGTCCTCGTCGGCCCGACGTTCACCGTCGCTCAGCGGCGCCAGCCCGCCGGCCTCGAGCATCTGCATCATCATCGAGGTGCCCGACCGCGGCAGCCCGGAAACCACCGTCACGACCTCGTCCAACACCGTTTGCGCCGTGCGCTCGTCCGACATCGTTCAGCCTCTTTGCAAGCGCCCGGCCCCGTCTGCAATGCCGGCCTGCCGCACCGCTCGCGCGACCGCAGCGACCGACTCGAGCGGAGACATGCCGCCGCAGGCGACTTCGATGTCCTTTGCCGCGCGGTAAAGCGGCAGCCGTTCGGCGTAGAGGTCGGCCAGGCTTTGCTCGGGGCGCCGCACGAGCCCGCGCGACCCGAAATCCGTCAGTCGAGCGCGTAGCTCCTCGAGCGGAACGTGCAGATAGACGACCAAACCGAGAGCGCGCAGACTGCCGGTGGCCTGCTCGCTGTAGACGACACTACCGCCGGTAGCGATTACCGTACGACGACAGTCGAGACCGGCAACGAAGCGTTCCTCGATCCGCCGGAAGCCGTCGATGCCCTGCTCGTCGAAAATCGTCTGCAACGGTTTGCCGACTTGCGCTTGAATCGCGACGTCGGTGTCGAGGAAGTCCAGCGAAAGGCGCTTCGCCAGAACGACGCCGACGGTGCTCTTGCCGGCCGCCGGCATGCCGATGAGCACCACGTTGCCCGCGTTCGCCGGGTTGTCGCTGGGAAGCTCGGGCGGCAACGGTTCGCTCAGAAATCGAAGCTGAGGCGGTCGTCGGAGACGCTGATGACGACCCTGCCGCCTTTGGCGAGACGGCCGAAGAGGATCTCGTCGCTCAGCGCATGCGAGATTTCTTTTTCGATCAGCCGGCGCACTGGACGCGCGCCGTAGCGCTCGTCGTAACCTTTCTCGGCCAGGTAGCAACGCGCCGAGGCCTCCAAGACCAGGCTGATGCGCTTGCTGCTCAAACGCTCCTCGAGTTCGCTGACCATCTTTTCGACGATCTGCTCGGCGATCGCGGTACCCAACGAGCGGAAGCGTACGACCGCCGTCAGCCGGTTGCGAAACTCGGGGCTGAACATCCTCTCGAGCGCCTTCGCGCTGGCGTCTTCAAACGACGATTCCTGTTCGAAACCGATCGCGCGGTTCATTGCCTCACGCGCACCGGTGTTCGTCGTCATGATGAGAATCGTCTGACGGAAGTCGGTCTTGCGGCCGCTGTTGTCCGTGAGCGTGGCGTAGTCCATCACCTGCAGCAAAATATTGAAGATGTCCTCGTGCGCCTTCTCCAGCTCATCGAGCAGCACGACCGAATGCGGTTGCCGTCGCACGGCTTCGGTAAGCTGCCCGCCCTGATCAAATCCCACGTAGCCCGGCGGAGAACCGATCAAGCGCGAAACCGCGTGTTTTTCCATGTATTCGCTCATGTCGAAGCGAATGAACTCGATTCCCAGCACGCTCGCGAGTTGACGCGCCAACTCGGTCTTACCGACGCCCGTGGGACCGGAGAAGAGGAACGACCCGATCGGATTGTCGGGCTCACCGAGACCGGCTCGCGCCAAACGAATCGCGTGCACCACCTGATCGACGGCCTCGTCCTGACCGTAGATCAGCAGCTTGAGGTCACGATCGAGCGTCTCGAGCCGGCGGCGGTCGTTCAGCTTGACGGTCTTGGTCGGCACACGCGCCATGCGTGAGACCACCGCTTCGATATCGCGCGGCGTCACGCGGGCCGGCCTCTCACCGTTTCTGCCGCGACGCAGTTTGACCTCGGCGCCGGCTTCGTCGAGCACATCGATCGCCTTGTCCGGCAGAAAACGATCGTTGATGTGCCGCGCCGATAGCTCTACCGCCGCGCGCACGGAGGCACCCGAATACCCGACACCGTGGAAACTCTCATAGCGGGACTGCAAGCCGCGTAGAATGGCCAAGGTGTCTTCCTCGGACGGCTCATCCACGTCGATCTTCTGAAAACGACGCGAGAGCGCATGGTCCTTCTCGAAGACATTGCGGTATTCCTTATAGGTGGTCGTGCCGATGCACTTCACCTCGCCGCTGGCCAGAACCGGCTTGAGCATGTTCGAGGCATCCATCGCGCCGCCCGAAGCCGCACCGGCACCGATGACGTTGTGGATCTCGTCGATGAAAAGAATCCGATCGCCGTCCTTCTTGACGACCGCTCGAATGACGGCCGTCATTCGTTCTTCGAAATCGCCCCGGTATTTCGTACCCGCGAGCAGCGCTCCCATGTCGAGCGCGTAGATCGTCGTCCGCTGCAAGCACTCGGGGACTTCTCCGCGCGCGATGCGCAGCGCCAGCCCCTCGACGATCGCGGTCTTGCCGACTCCGGCGTCGCCGACCAGCACCGGGTTGTTCTTGCGGCGGCGGGCCAAGATGTGAACCGCTCGGTCGACCTCGCTTTGGCGTCCGATGAGCGGGTCGATCGCTCCACATCTCGCCCGCTCGTTCAAATTGACGCAAAAACGCGAAAGCGGATCGCGCTGGCGTTCGGCTCCCGATTCGGCCTCGAGGTCCGGCGCCTCGTCTTCTTCCTCTTCCTCATCCTGGCCTAGCTCGAGCTTCGATATTCCATGAGAAATATAGCGTAAGACGTCTAAGCGACTAACGTTTTGCTTAGTAAGGAAATAAGCGGCGTGGGACTCGCGGTCGCGGAACATCGCCGCCAGCACGTTGCCGCCGTCGATCTGTTCTTTGCCGGACGCACGTACGCTGGCCGCCGCGACTTGCAGGAGGAACTGCATGCCGAGGGTGTACTGGGGCTCGAGCGCGCTGCTACTCTCCGACACCAGATCCTGCGGATAGCGCGGCATCGTCTCGTCGAGAAACGTATCAACCTCGTCACGCAAGCGCTGCAAGTCGGCGCCGCAGTTGTAGAGAATGTCGGCTGCCGTGCGGTCGTAGGTGAGCGCGTAGAGCAAGTGCTCGGGCGAAACGTATTCGTGACAAGCCGATTGTGCTCGCTCGAAGGCGCGCCGAAGCGTGCTTTCAAGGTCGTCCGATATCAACATGGGATTAAACGACCTCGACCGCTTCGAGATCGGCCTGCAAAGGGTGGTCGTGTTTGCGCGCCAGCGTCTGCACCTGCGCGGCCTTCGTGCGTGCGACGTCGTAGGTAAAAATCCCACAGTCGCCTTTGCCGTGGGTATGGACGTCGAGCATCAGGCGGGTCGCTTCGTCGTGCGGCTTGTGGAAGATCGAACGCAGCACCCAAACGACGAACTCCATCGGC
The DNA here is from genome assembly GCA_964544375.1 of uncultured Myxococcales bacterium. GTDB lineage: Bacteria > Desulfobacterota > Binatia > UBA1149 > SPBQ01 > CAZQYE01. The sequence goes on along the minus strand of CAZJCO010000023.1, from coordinate 10,228 downwards.
GTGTAGTCGTCGTTGAGCAAAACGACGCGGTACATCGACGGTTTGCGCGCCCGTACGCGGTCTTCGGTCGCGGTATCGCGTTCGCCGGATTCGTCGAGCCAATCCCAGTCCGCCATCGACGCCATTTTAGCGCCAAAAACGCAAGAGTCCACGGAAAAGCCCGTTTCGGTCTACGAGCCTGCAAAAGCGGCGCTTTGCCGGCCTCGGCCGGCGCCCGAGCGGCTGAGCGGAGCTACCCCCCGACTTGGGGCGAGGCGGCCGGGACGGCCCTCAGGGCTCGACGGGCTGCATTGGGCGGCCGACGACGAAGGCCTCGGGAACTCTGCCGGTTTCGGCATACACCTGGTGGAGCCGGATCAGCGCGAGCGCAAGCCCCATGATGATGTAGAACAGAACGTGGTGCCACATATCGGCAAAGAACGAGAAGAATAGAAAACCGATCAGCGCGGTACGCATTGCCTGTACGAGCCAGCCCAGCCCGACCGGTCCGTAACGCGCTTGGTATTCCCATTCGATCCGCCGAAGCTCGCGAAAGACGTAGAAGAAGAAGGCCGCAAACAGCGAGAATACGACGAGCCCTCCTTCTGCCAGCGCCCAGATGTAGGAGTCGTGCGGCGGACCGATCGTCCCGTAGGGGTCCGTCGCGGCGCGTTCGGTTTCGTAGTTACCGATGCCGACTCCCAGCAGCGGGTGCGACAGCCAGACGCGCAGCGTCGCCTGCGCCGTTCGCAAGCGTCCCTCGGCCGATCCTTGCGCGGCCAAGCCCTCCTCGAGCGCTTCGCGACGAACGTCGAAACGCGTCAGTCTGGCCGCAATTTCTTCTGGAAACAGTTTGTCGACGACGCTGACGTCATATCCAAACTGTACGGTTACGAAAAACGTCACCAGCGCGAGACCCAATACCTTACGATAGTTGAACTTTCCTTCGAAGGTCACGATCGTGATGAACAGCAGCAAATTGAGCAATCCGCTGCGCGATCCGGTCATCGGGATCATCACGAAGGTAATCGCCGTTCCCACGAACCAAAAAGGATAGAGCAGCGGGTTGCGGATTGCGCGCCGTCCATACCACAGCAGCGTCAGGCCGAACAAGGCGAAATAGGCGAGCTTGTTCGGATTTCTTCCGGCATATACGGCCGCGCCCACCTGTCCCATGACGCGCAGCCGGCCGGTTCCCCAACCGGCCGGTCCGGCAGCCGTTCCGACGCTGAAGTACGTCAACAACAAGCAAGCAACAATCACCCCGATGACCAGCTTCACGTCGCGCGGACTGCGAATGAAGAAGACGAAGAATAGAAGGAAGGCAAAGCGCGTCAGAAACTTCGCCCCGGCATCGCGCGTAGCAATCAAGGCCGGCCCCTGGGTGCGGCGGCTGGTCTCGATCTTCTGCGCGTCCGCCGCAACCCCGTAATCGGTCGACGGCGTGTAGAATACGCTCGAACCGATCATCAGCGCGACGACCGCGGCAAGCAGGGCCACCGGCCGGAAGCGCACCAACCACAGGTTTCCTTCGCGTAGCAAGCCGTAGAGCATCAACGGCAACAGCACCAGCCCAAGCATGTTGTTGATCGTGAAGTTGCCGACGCCGCGCAGGAACGCCGGGTAAGTAAACAAAAAGGTGGTCAGGTAGATGAGAATGCCGATCGCCGGCCGTCGCAGCACCAACAGGCCGGCAACGATCGCCAAGAATCCGCCGACCGCGGCGGGCCCCCCGCCCGAAACCGCCAAGCGGAACGACCCGAGCATCAGCAGCAGGCCGGCGAGCAACATCCACAGGCGCGTCATCGCGCCGGAACCGCCGCGCGGGCTCCGCTGAGTGGTCTGCAAACTGGTCGTCGCCAAGAGGGTCCTCTCCCCAACTGCGGGGTACTTACCGATTGTAGACAGCGATTTCTCCGACGTTCAATCCCTCCCCCATTCGGGGGTGGGCGGCAGGACGGCGGACTCGCAAGCGCCGCTAAATCCCTTCGCCGGCGCTCACTTCGGCGCTGCCTCGAGCCGTCTCGATCGCCCGCAGCGGCCAGTTCACTTCTTTTTCTTTGGGGCAGGCCAGCTTGATCCGTCTGAGGATATCGAACGCGTGAACCAGCTCGGGGTAGAACACCGGCTTACCGTTGGTCATCAAGCCGGCCGAGACCTGCCGCTCCGGATCGGCCCATCCAAGGACGTTGGTAAAGCCGAGGTGGCCGAAGGCATAGGCCGTATCCGTCCCGTAGAGGCTGAGCCACTTCCCGCCGAGCATGAACCCCATACCGTAGCGCAGCGGCACACCGAGGGTCAGATCGAATTCGAGATAGCTCTGCTCGGACGTCGCCCGACGCACGGTGCGCCGGTCGAACACGCGCACCCCGCCCAATTCTCCGCCGTTGAGCAGGCACTGGTAGAAACGGCTCAGCTCTTCGGCGGTCGTGACGACGTTGGCCGCCGGAATGATCGCGGTCAAGAAGCGCGGGTCGTTCGACAGTTCGATCGCCCGGTAAAAGTCCACTCCCAATGCTCGGCGCAGCAAGGTCGATAGCGGCGGCAGAATCGGCGGTCCGGTGAAGTAACTGCGCGCGACCCGTCCGACGTCGGCCGGCGCCACGCCGTAGTTCAGCCAGCGCATGCCGAGCGGTTTCAAGATTTCCTGCGCCAAGACTTCGCGAATGTCCTGGCCGGTCACGCGGCGGACGATCTCTCCCAGGATGAAGCCGCCGCTGATGGCGTGATAGGCAATGTGGCGCCCAGGCCGCCACATCAATTGCGCACCCGAAAGAATATCGACGATGTCTTCGGGATGATCGAGCAGATCGAGATCCATCGCTTCTTCCGGTACGTTCGGGATGCCTGCTCGGTGGGTGAGGATGTGGCGGATCGTGATCCACTGTTTACCGCCGTCGCCGAACTCGGGAATGTACTCGCAAACGGGATCTTCGAGATGGATGAGGTGTCGCTCGTCAAGAAGGTGTACGACCATCGCCGTGATCGCCTTGGACGCCGAGAATACGTTGAACGGAGTCGCCGGCGTGGCCAGCTCTTTGCCGGTTGTCTCTTGCGGTCCTCCTCCGCGCGCGTAGCCGATCGCACGGTGCAAGATGATCTGGCCGCGGCGGCGGATGCAAAGTTGAATCGCCGGGTGCATACCGCTGCGGTACAGCCTTTCGACCGCTCGCCACACCCCCTCGAGCGCCCGAGCGTCGGCGCCGACCTCCGTGGGGTCGGTCTCGCCTTCCCGATCGACCGTCGTTACGGCTTCGAGGTCGCGGGGAACCGGTGCCCGCGTCACGAGTCCCGGCACATGGGGCAGGTTCGGAAACCTGAGTGTGGGTATCCAGTCGGTCCAGTCGAGCACGAGTCGCCTACCTAACGTTTTAGCATAGCACAGGAGGATTGCCGGTGGCGCGCCAGCCAGGACTTGAACCTGGGACCCTCGGCTTAGAAGGCCGATGCTCTATCCAGCTGAGCTACTGGCGCGCGTGGCCATGGAAAGGAAAATCGGGGTGAGAGGATTTGAACCTCCGACACCCTGCTCCCAAAGCAGGTGCGCTACCAGACTGCGCCACACCCCGCCTCGACGATTCTTCACCCGTGGAGCCTTCTTTTCAACAAGCCCCTGGCCTCGAGCGCCTCGATCAAAGCGCGCGCGGCGGCCCCGCGGTGGCTGAGGGCGTTCTTTTCGGCCTGCGACACCTCGCCGAAGGTGCCGCCGAGATCCTCGCGATAAAAGATGGGATCGTAGCCAAAACCGTTCTCACCGCGGGGCTGTCGAGCAATCGCGCCCTCGCAGCGCCCTTCGGCAACGATTTCACCGCCGGCGGGCAGCGCCAGAACGAGCACGCAGACGAAGGCGGCGGAGCGCTCCGATCGGTCGCCGAGTTGCTCGAGCACGCGTTGGCTGTTGCGGCGGTCGTCGCAGTCCGGGCCGGCATACCGCGCCGAGAAAATCCCCGGCCGGCCGTCGAGGGCTTCAACGCAGAGCCCCGAGTCGTCTCCCAACGCGGCCAGACCGCAGGCGTCGGCCACGGCGCGCGCCTTGAGGCGCGCGTTTTCCTCGAAGGTCGCCCCGTTTTCCTCGACCTCGAGCATGACGCCCGCATCTGCGGCAAGCAGCAACTCCACCTCGCTGCCGGCGAACAAGGCCCGGAAGTCGACCAACTTTCCGCGGTTGCCGCTCGCCAGCACGATTCGCTCAAGCGGCAGCATCGAGCGTTCGCCTCTGGATCTCGATGAGCTCGGCGATACCGCCGGCTGCAAGTTCGATCAGTTGCGACAGTTCCTCCTTCGAGAAGGGGTTTCCTTCGGCGGTCCCCTGGACTTCGACAAAACGTCCGCTGCCGGTCATGACGACGTTCATGTCGACGTCGGCGCGCGAGTCCTCTTCATAACAAAGGTCGAGCAGGCTGCGGCCACCGACGATGCCGACGCTGACCGCGGCGACGTGCTCGCGTATCGGATCGCGCTCGAGTTCCCCTTGCTTCATCAAACGGCGGCAGGCCAGCGCAAAGGCCGTCCACGCGCCTGTAATCGACGCTGTCCGGGTGCCTCCGTCGGCCTGGATGACGTCGCAGTCCAGACGTACCGTCCGCTCGCCGAGCGCTACCATGTCGGTAATCGCTCGAACGCTGCGGCCAATCAGGCGCTGGATCTCCATCGTACGGCCGCCGACGCGGCCGCGTGCGGCTTCACGGTCGTTTCGGGTGTCGGTCGCACGCGGGAGCATGCCGTACTCGGCGGTCACCCAGCCCCGCCCCTGGTCGGCAAGAAACCGGGGAACGCCCGCTTCGACCGAGGCGGTGCAGATCACGCGCGTGCGCCCGGCTTCGATCAACACGGAACCCTCGGCATGCTCGATGAATCCCGGCGTCAACCGCAGCGGGCGCAGCGCCTCGGCCGGCCGTCCGTCGATTCGCGTCCCAGTCATCGTCGTCTTCCTCCCCCGATCCCCCTTCGGCCCGCGGACTCTCGCACGCGCCGCCGCGGGTGGCAACCAGCAGATGCCATAGCAGGCGCGATTTTTTGTACGCGAGCAACGCCGAAAAACGACGAGCGCAGCGATTTCCGCATGCGGTCCGTCATTTTTTGGTAGCGGTGTCGTTTTTCGCAGTGGTACTTTTGTACCAGCGACGCAGCGTTTTTTGACGTTTACAGCAAACGGAAGCAGGCGAGACCAGAATCGATGAACGGCAACAAAGTCGAGATCATAGGCAACCACCCTTTGATGCAAAAGCTCGCGCACATCATCTCGAAGGTGGCGCGAACCGACGCGACCGTCTTGATTTCGGGCGAAAGCGGCACCGGCAAGGAGCTGGTGGCTCGCCGCGTGCATGAGTTGAGCCATCGAGCCGAGCGCCCCTTCATCGCCGTCAACTGCGGCACGATCCCGGGCGATCTGCTCGAATCGGAAATGTTCGGCCATCAGAAAGGCTCGTTTACCGGAGCAGTCGACCAGCGCCCAGGAATGTTCCAACTGGCACATACTGGAACGATTTTTCTCGATGAAATCGGCGAGATGAGTCAGCACCTCCAGGTCAAACTCCTGCGCGTGCTGCAAGATCGCGAAATCCGTCCGGTTGGGGCCGACAAACCGTTTCACGTCGACGTACGGGTGATCGCCGCCACCAACAAGGATCTGCAGGCCGAGGTGAAGTCGGGCCGCTTCCGCGAGGACCTCTATTACCGCCTGCAGGTGATTCCAGTGCGCATCTCTCCCCTGCGCGAGCGTCGCTCGGACATTCCTCTCTTGATCGAGCACTTCCTGGGCAAGCACAATGCCGGCCGCCCCTTCCCAATCACGATCTCCGAGGAAGCGATGGTGCTTCTCTGGGAGTACGACTGGCCGGGGAACATTCGCGAGGTGGAAAACGTTCTCGAACGCCTCGTGATTCTCTCCGATTCGCCGATCATACGTCCCGACGGACTGCCGGCGAACATTCGTTCGTTTCTATCCGAAAAGAAGATCCCGACGCCGACGCTGGGCGACGAGGGCATGGACCTCAACGCCGCGGTCGAAGAATTCGAGAACCGCATGATCGACGAAGCCCTGCGGCGAACCAACGGCAACAAGCAGGCCGCGGCTCGCCTACTCGGACTCAAACGGACCACGCTGGTGGCCAAGCTGCGCCGCAAACGCGGCCCAGACTACCAAGTACCCCACAGCTACGCCTATTAGGAGTTCGACCGCGATGGAAACCAACAGGACAAGTAAACCCGTCGTGCTCGTCGTGGACGACGACGAACTCGCCTCGAAGGCGGTTGTCAAACTCCTTGAGCGCCGCGGTTACACCATACTCACGGCCACCAACGGCCGTAAGGGCCTCGAGATCCTCGCAACGCATCACGTCGACGTCATGGTGCTCGATGTGATCATGCCCGAGATGACGGGTCTGGAGGTCTGCCACATCCTTCGTAGCGACGGGCGTTTTTCCGACCTGCCGGTGATCTTGCTGACGGGCTGCGACGATGTGGAAACTCGCGCGGCGGCAATGAAGCTCGGCGTCAGCGAGTTCCTCTGCAAGCCGTTCGCCCACCACGAGTTGATCTCCCGCATCAACGATCAACTCGAGGCGCGTCGCATATTGCGCGAACTCGATTCGGTAGCGGGACGCCTCTAGCGCGGCGTCACCCGAGCGCGCCGCCGCGCGTCAGTCTTCTGCTAGAAAGTCGAGAATCAGCCGGTTGGTTTCGACCGGCTTCTCCTGGTGAACGAAGTGGCCGGCCCCCGCGATGATCTCCGCGCGCAGTCCGGCCGGAAACGAGGCCTCCATGCCTTCGCAAAGATCGACTCCGAGGCATCCGTCGCTGGCGCCGTGCAGGTATAGCGTTGGCACCTCGATCGGCGCCATGCCGAAGGCCATCTGCTCGTCGGCCAACTCGGGAAGCTGGCGCGCCGGGTCCAACATGCAGCGGTAGTAGGAAATCGCTGCCTCGACGACACCGGGTTGCGAAAACGTCTCGCGCAAAGCGTCCATCTCGTCTTCGGGAAAGTCCCAGCCAGGCGACCAGTCCTGCCACAGGCGGCGAATGAACGCGCAACCGTCCTCGGAAACGACCATTTCGGCGGTCGGCGTCTGCAAGAAGAAGATGTACCAGGAGCGCTTGAGCTGGTCGTAGCTGGTCGTGAAGCGCGCGAGAAAAGTCGGCCCGTAGGGAACCGCGGCGGTGATCAGGCGTCGCACGCGCGACGGCGTCTTGGCGGCGGCACCGTAGGCCGCGATCGCACCCCAATCGTGCCCAAAGACGGTCGCCTGCTGCTCGCCGAGAGCGTCGATCAACGCCAGGACGTCGCGCGCGAGCGCGGCCGACTGATAGCAGCCGTCCACGGCCGCCGACGTCGGGGCGTAGCCACGCATGTACGGTGCCACCACGCGGTAGCCGGCTTCGGCTAGCGGTCCAACTTGCTCGCGAAAAGAGCGGGGGTGGTCGGGAAAGCCGTGCAGGCACAGCAGCAGCGGACCGCGACCTTGCTCGTAGGCAGCGAAGCGAATACCGTTCGCGTCGACCTCGATATGCTTGGCGTCTTTCATCGGTCTTGCCGGGCCTTTCCTTGCAGCGCCGGATTCAGGCGCGGGTCGTTGTAAGCTTTGAACTGGCGATACACCTTGAAATAACGCCGTCCGCCTCGCACGTCGGCCAGCAGGCGCTCGAGGCAGCCGAGCAGGTCGTCGCGCTGCGTGCGCAAAACCGAAACCTTCTGCTCGCATTCCGAGGCGAGATCCCGATCGCGCGCGCGCCGGACGTTGTCGTCCATGTGGTAGATCTTGAGCGCCAGAATCGACAGGCGATCGATGATCATGCCGGCGGTCTCGGAGTGCTGCTCCGCGTTTGCGTGTCCCGGACTGGGGAATTTGCTCAGCAGGCTCTCATCGATCCGTTCGATCAAATCGTTGCGCCGCTGGTTCCAGCGATCGATCCCGCGCTTGACCTCGGCGATATAGCCGTCTTCGACGTCCGTGCGGCGCGCCTCGTCCTCGAGGTTCCAAAGGCTGAAGTTGCAAAAGTGTTGCGCGAGAACGATTGAACGCAACTCACGCCCCGCATCCACCTGGTCCGGCTGCGTTTGGTACCACTGCGCCAGCGCTTTATCGTGCAAGTCGCGCAGATTGTCGGCGGTGAGCTTCACGGCCTCAGAGATCTCCGCGGGATTCGCCGCCGGCCCCGCTATGGTCGAGCAGCCGACCGACGGCCTCGAAAGCCTCGCCGACCGGCACCTCGGTCACCAGCTCGGGCGGCTGTTTGCCCTGTCTGGCACCTTCCCGGTAGTACTCGTCGGCGCGTAGTACGTAAGACGGCACGGGTTCCAACGGCGCGATCGTTCGCGGCGGTTTGGCGCCGATGAACACGCCGGTGGGCACGCCCTGCATCCACGCCATGTGTGCCGCGGCCGTGTCCGAACCAACGAAGGCCCTGAAGCAACCGATCATTGCCATCATCTCGGGCAGCGTCGTCGGCGGCGCCAGCGAGCAGGTCGCGCCGGCTTCGGCGACGATTCGCTGGGCCAGTTCATGCTCTTCGGGGCCCCAAAAGACCACCGACCGCACGTCGCGCTCTCCCATCCGCCCGAGCAAGTCGATCCACTTGGGCGCCGGCCAGCGTTCGTGGGCCCGCTGCTTGCTCGTTCCCGGATAGACTGCGACCTCCGGCTGCCTCTGCGCCTCATACCAAGAAACCGCGCCGCGACGAATCTCCGGATCGACGTAAAGGCCCAAGTCGCCCGGGTCATAATGCGTATCGATCCCCAGGGGAACCAGCAGATCGAGAAAACGGAGCACCCGATTTTCCCAACGATCCGAAAGACTTACATGAATATTCGTAAATAAATGGTTTAGTTCGCTATCGTATCCTCGAGCATAGCCCACCCGAATCGGGATGCGGCTGAACCAGCCGATCAAGCCGCTCTTCAAGCGCCCGTGAAAATCGAGCAGAACCTCGTACTCTTCGGCCCGAAGCTCAGCGACGAAGCGACGCAGTTCGGCCAGAGCGCGCCGTCCTCCGGCATCGAGCGCGCAGCGGTCGAGGATGTGAAATCTGTCTATATAAGGATTGCCGGCGATCATCGGATAAGCCCATTGCTCGATCGCCCAGCCAATGGTCGCCTCGGGCCGCGCTTGGCGCAGGCGCCGCACGGCCGGCAGCACGCGCAGCACGTCACCGATCGCGCCAAGGCGCAGGACGAGGAACTTCTTGCCGTCGCCGGCAGCGCTGGCTCGAGACATCGGGGCCGATTCTAACGGCTCCGGCGCAGGACGCCAGCGGCGATCGTTGCAATGCCGGGCAGTCCAAGGTTAACGGGAAGACACTTTTTCATAGGGAGGCTAGTCAAAAGTGGCTCAAGTCACACTTCGAGGAAACCCATGTCAGCTCAAGGGCAACATGCCGGCCGAGGGCCAGTCCGCACCCGATTTCACGCTGGTCAAGTCCGATCTGTCGGCCGTCGACCTGGCGGTGCTCGGCGGCAAGAAGAAAGTCATCGTGACCGTGCCGAGTCTCGATACGCCGGTGTGCCAAGCGGAAACGCGCAAGTTCAACGAGAAAGCGTCGGCGCTCGGTGACGTCGAGGTCTTGATCGTCAGCGCCGACCTGCCCTTCGCACAAAAGCGCTTCTGCGAAACCGAAGGCATCGATGGTGTGACGGCATGTTCGGATCTTCGCGATCGCGCCTTCGGCGAGCGCTACGGCGTTGCTATCGCCGACGGTCCGCTGGCCGGCGTGCTCGCGCGCGCAGTGTTCGTCCTCGATGAGGAAAACAAGATCACGCACGTCCAACTGGTCGTCGAAATCGCTGAAGAGCCGGACTACGACGCCGTTCTCGCCGCGCTATAGAGCCGCAAGCGCTCCTTCGTAGGACGCCTCGCAGCCGCCGCAACGCTCGCGCAGGGTAACCGCCCGCTTGAGGTAGTAGTGAATATCGTACTCCCAAGTGAAACCGTTACCGCCGTGCATCTGTAGCGCCTCGCGTGTGTTGTGCGCGGCGGCGTCCGCGGCCCAAGCCTTGGCGCAAGAAGCCAGTAGTGGTGCATCGCGCTCGCCGGCGGCCAGCGCCCAGGCTGCACGGTAGACGGTCGAACGGGCCGATTCGGCTTTGAGCAGCATGTCGGCCATGCGGTGCTGCAGCGCCTGGTAGCTGCCGATCGGGCGGCCGAAGGTTTCGCGTTCCTTGGAGTATTCCACGGCGATCTCGACGGCACGCGTGGCCACGCCCAACGCGGCTGCCGCCGTGCCGACGCGGTCCAAGTCGGCAACCGAGTCGAGC